>QNXS01000015.1 GCA_003978865.1 Archaeoglobus sp.
TAATCCAACTATCAAAAACTAACAAACAAAGTAATAAAAAACAAAAAGAGTGTCAACATTCATCATGCTGAATTGCCCCGTTGGGGCAACTTTCAACACAAGAGCAGCAAACCGAACAATTTTCTATATTCACAGGAACGGCTTTCCCCTCATCATTCAACTCGTAAACATCTTCTGGGCAAACAGAAATACACTCTCCACATCCATCGCACTTGTCGTGATCAACAACTATATTTACCACACGTACCACCTCCAAAAAAAAGCAAAACCAAACCAAATTTAAACTTTTTGGTTTATAAATTTCGAAAAAACGAAAAAACAAAAAAAAGGTTTAATTAACCCTCAGCCCTCTTTTTCTCGTACTCCTCAACATACCTTGGTGTAGCATAGTACGTCGTTGAGCCGGAAGACCAGTATGTGGCTTTTCCCTCGTCAATTAAATCCATGACTATTTTCTGCACAACTTTTTTGTTCATTCTGAGAATTTTTGCCAAGTCTTTGATTTTCCAAGTCTTCTGGTCAAGCTTTTCGAGAACTTTCTGCTTCTCTTCCTCTGTATACGTGATTTCGGCCATTCAACTCACCACAGTAATCTCTGTCCTCTGTATATATAACTCTTTACCACCTGAACTGTGTTCCAACTCTGTAGGAAGCATACATGAACGGTGGCACTCTGAAGTCATCAATTAAATGCCATGAAAACTCAAGTCCAGCAAGGTCAAAGAATCTTTCCCAACCTATTCTTTCTATGAACTCAACCATTCTCTCGTGCTTCTTAGCGTTGTTTGCCCATGCCAAGAATATCTTTTTAACTGCTTCAACAACACTTGGCCATCTTGGTGGTTCGTTTGGTAACCATGGAACAACAACTTTCGACAGTTCTGGTGGATGCCTTGCATCTGAAACCTTACCGGCACAAAGTATTGCAGCTCCATCGTTCTCTGGATCGAAGAGTGGCATACCGGGGCACATTGTGTAACAGTTACCGCAGAACATGCACTTCTCGCCATCAACTTCAAGAGTCTTCTCCTTTGCTTTAACCTTTATTGCAGCATTGGGGCAAGAAGCCGCTGTAGTTGGCAGTTCACACATTCTTCTAACAGCATCATCATCAACAAGCGGTGGAGTTCTGTGGATACCTACTATTGATATATCTGATGCGTGAACAGCTCCACACATGTTTGCACAGCATGCAAGGCTTATTCTGCACAGTGCTGGTAGCTTCATTTCAACAAAGTATTCGTAGAGCTCATCCATTACTGCCTTGACTATACCTGATGCATCGATAGCTGGCGTGTGGCAGTGTACCCATCCCTGTGTGTGTATTATGTTTGAAAGCCCGTACTTACCACTTGTAGCATCCCAAGTACCTCCACACGGGAAGCCAGTCTTCTCCTCTACCTCTTTTATTAGGTCGTCAATCTTGCTCTCATCGGTGAGTATAAACTCGACGTTATGTCTGCTCGTCCATCTAAGGTAACCGTCACAGTACTTGTCTGCTATATCGCACAGATCTCTTACAGTGTAGATACTTATCAACCTCGGAGTACCAAATCTAACAACATATACCGTATCTCCACTTTCAGCCACTCTCTTTATAACACCCGGTCTTATAACTTCGTGATATGCCCACTTCCCGTAGTTTTTCTTAAGCACAGGGTGCATTAGATCCTTGAAGTACGGAGGACCAAAATCAGTCTTCCACCAGGGGGGTTTCTCCTTCTGCTGCATTTATATCTCCTCCTCCTCACGGTCTAAACTCTTAAACCTCATACCCCTCTTCTCAAGTTCTTCAACAATCTTCGATGGTCTGAGCTCCTTCTTCTCGAAGTACATAAACGGATTCGTTCTCGGGTGCTTGATCATTCTGACATCAGCCTTCTCTCCAATAACTCTCAGGAACTGACCCATACCTTTTCTCCAGAGGAATTCACCGATTCTCTCTCTAAACTTACCTTCGTCGTCCCACCACTCCCAGAGGGGCTCAACGATCTCCTTAATTCTTTCAAACAGTTTGTCAGCGGGTATGAATGGAATAGCAACCCATCCAATTATTGCACCCTCTACACACGGTGCTTTTGCACCAATACATATCGTTGCTCCCCTAACCTTACCGGGTTTGAGAGCTTTGGGCATCTTGTTTATACAGTGCATGCACCTGACACAGTTCCTGTTGTCAATTTCCAAGCTCTTGCGGTTCTCATCCCAAGTCATACACTTTGTTGGGCAGAGATCAACAACCTCCTTCTGAATGTCCATAAACTTTGCATACTCCTTCACAGCATCTCTGTCTATCTGTATATCATCCTTCCAAGTTCCGATAATTGCAAAGTCTGACCTTGCCTTCGCAGCAACACAGTCATTCGGGCATCCAGATAACTTGAACTTGAACTTGTAGGGCCACATTGGCCTGTGAAGTTCGTTCTGGTACTCCATGGTCAAATCATAGCAGAGTTGAAGCGTGTCATAGCATGCAAATTCACAGAGAGCAGGACCCATGCACGCTGAAGGTGTTCTTAAGTCTGAACCGGAACCACCGATATCAAACGGTGGATCCATCTGCATCATTTCTTCAAACATTGGCTGCAAGTATTCACTTCTTGTTCCAAGAAGGACGAAATCACCAGTTGAACCGTGCATGTTTAAAAGACCACTACCCCACTTCTCCCATACATCCATAAACTGCCTAAGTGCCTTTGTTGTGTAGAACCATCCCGCTGGCTGGTTAACTCGTATTGTGTGGAAGTGGTGCACTTCAGGCAGTTCTTCTCCAAGGTCTGAATATCTACCTATAACTCCACCGCCGTAACCAACAACTGAAACTATACCACCATGTTTCCAGTGGGTTTTCTTGTCTTTATAGCTTCTTTCAAGCTGTTTGAGAAGAGCCTTTGCACAACCGGGCATTTTTACTTCTTTGCCTTCTGCAATTGCTTTTTCTTGTAGTTCTGCGGTTTTTCTAATCTCTTTTACAAAACTGGGCCAAGGCCCGTCGGGAATCTGGTCAAGCAAAGGTGTTTCTGACAAATTCTCACCTCCGTTTAAAACTCAGGATAGTTTTAGAATATATAAGCCTTTCGAAGTTTGTCCGCCGTTATTTGCCGATATCAGATTACCAAAACTATTAGAATTCGAAGAAAATTTATTAAACCCATACTTTCCAAAGTTTAAAAAATTATGTGGGTTAATCATTAGAATTTGCCAACCGGGGAAAATAAATACCCATCAAAATTTGGAGAGTCGGATGAAGAAGCTTGGGAAGGTATACATTGTTGGAGCAGGTCCGGGAGATCCAGAGTTGATGACTGTAAAAGCGATGAGATTGATCGAGGAGGCAGACATAATACTTTACGATAAGCTTGTTGGAAATCAGATAGTCTCGCTAATTAAAAAGCTGGGCAAGAATGCGGTGTATGTAGGCAAAAACAGTGGAGATAAAGGTATGAACAGACAGAGAGAAATAAATGAAATGATGAAAAATTTTGCTCTGTCTGGAAAGGTTGTTGTTAGACTGAAGGGGGGAGACCCGTTTATTTTTGGAAGAGGCGGGATAGAAGCTGAGTTTCTTGTAAAAGAAGGGATACCCTTCGAGATAGTTCCCGGTGTTAGCAGTATAAATTCCGTCCCAGCCTGTGCTGGGATTCCTCTAACCCACCCTAAGCTCTCGTCCTCGATCCTTATAGTTACGGGAAGAGATGACGTGGAAGAGTGGAAAAATGCACCACTTAGTGGAACCATAGTTATACTTATGGGAAGGGATACGCTCAAAAATATATGTGAGAATTTAATAAAAGCTGGCAGAGATCCCAGCACTCCGGTTGCTGTTGTTGAGAACGGCACAACCCCCAATCAAAAAGTGATTACTGGGATTCTAAGAGATATAGCTGAGAAAGCAAGAAACGTGAGGGGACCAGTAATAGTAGTGGTCGGAAATGTTGTAAAGATCAGAGAGAATCTCGGCTTCGAATAAAAACATGTAACAAGATTTCTACACGGAATCAGGGTAGTTTGTTTTATTTATAATCTATAAACATTGGTATGTATATATAAATATTTCAAAACGTTTAAACGTCATCTGTCGTAATTTTGTAGACTAAATATCCTGTATCAGCAAAAAATCAAATTATAAAATTGGATATTACTCCTCCCAGAGGTTTACTTCTTTAATTGGTTTTCCATTTCTTGTTTCAGGAGTAAGCCAGTCTATAAACTTCTCAAAGGAAACTCCATAAGCCCTGAAAGTTACTACTATTGGAGAAAGAACCGTATTTTCCTCAGCAAAGTTAATCCTCGAAACAGTTGCTGCTTGCTTGTTTATGAACACAGTTGATTCGTTTCCTTTCCAACCTTTTCTTAACTCTGTTCTTGCAGTATCAAGTATTCTCTGCATCCTCAGAAGCTCCCTGAACTTTTCAAGGTTATCGGTTTTTCCTCTTAAAGTACTTCTCTCTTTACTGTACTTTAATTCTATTCCCGGGAAAAGATTTTCCACAGCTTTTTTTACTTTTTCGATATCTTCAGTTGGATTCACTTTCACCTCCACTTCCGCTTCAACACCCTTGGTAAATGCCCTGAGTATTTCCCTTATTTTCTCTTTAAAATCATCTAAATCTGAAGTATTCTCAACAGTTAGGTTTGCTTTATTCATTGCATCAAGCATACCCCAAGCTATCTCTCTTTCATCTCTTCTCTTCAAGTCTTCTACAGTTCTTATGCTTAGATCATCATCTCTTTGCCTGTTTTTCAGTCTCTCAAACCTCAACTCGAGTGGACACTCAATAGCTACCAAAACAAAATCATCACCAAATGTTTTCTTAAACCTATCAACTTCAGCTAAGCCCCTTATACCATCTACAACTATAACATCAGCATTCTTTTCCCTTATTCTCTTTATGCATCTTTTGGCTATTGCATCCATACCTTCCATCTTTCTGAGCTCATTGGCAACTTTTCCAGCATTCTCGTCAGTTAAAGGTAAACCTCTCTTTTCTACTTCTTCCCTTACAACATCACCCATAACGACAACCGGTATACCCATCTCTCTTGCAACCGATGATGCTGTGCTTTTACCGCTTAGAGGTAAACCCACAAATGCTATTATTTTCATGTTATTGCTTGTTGGTGATATGAAATATTAGCATTATCGTAGTTTGAAAACAGAAGCAATCAAACCAAAAACAAAAATAGTCGAACAAGAAAGTAGGATGTATGTTTCCAACGAACCCAAACCAGCTTAAAAAAATGATGAAGCAGATGGGAATAGATATTGAGGAAGTTCCAGCAGTTGAAGTGATAATAAGAACAAAGAGTGAGGAGTACATTTTCAGGAATCCAAGCGTAACAAAGATGAGTGCGCGGGGAGTTGAGACTTTTCAGATAACTGGAAGCTACGATGTTGTAGAAAAAGTAGATATAAGCGAAGAGGACGTGGAGCTGATAGCAGAACAGGCAGGTGTTAGCAGAGACGAGGCAAGAAAAGCACTTGAAGAGGCTAAGGGAGATCTTGCTGAAGCTCTAATGAAGTTGCAACAACCCTGACAGTTAAAATTTTAATATTTTAAAATTACACATTATTACATTATTATGTCAGAAAAATTAGAACTCCCGGTTGTTTTAGTCAGTGGGAAAGATAGTTTCCTCGTTACAAGCTTTAAAGGGGAACTACATACCCACAAGGGAGTTATAAACCTTGAGGAGCTAACCGAAAAAAATTATGGAGATGAAGTTAGAACACATAAAGGACAGAGCTTTAAGATTTTACCTTTCAGCCCTTCAGATTTCTTTAGGCATTTCAGGAGATCAGCAACACCAATCATGCCAAAGGATATAGGAGCTATAATTGCAATGAGCGGTCTCAGACCAGACTCACTTGTTCTTGATGCGGGAACTGGCAGTGGAATGCTTGCTGCATACATTGCATACTTCAACAGATACGGTGAAGTTATTACTGTTGAAAAGAGGCGAGATTTTGCTGAGGTAGCGAGAAAAAACTTCAAGCTTGCAAAACTTAAAAATATTCATCAGTTGATTGGAGATGTTAACTATATTTCCGATGGTTTCAAGAAGGAATTTGATTTGATCGTTCTTGACATGAAAGACGATTACGTCTTCATCCCCAAAGCCAAGGATATTCTAAGAGTGGGGGGATACCTTGCAGTTTATAACCCGTATATAGAACCATCAAAAAGAGTTTACGAGATTATGAAAAAAGCTGACTTTGTTGAACTTGAATGTTTTGAACTTTTGAAGAGTAATTACGAATTTAAAAAAATTGGAACAAGACCCGTGACCAGGGTATGGCACACGGGATTCATAGTTATTGGAAGAAAGTGCTAACAGAATACAAGCATTTGTTGTTGGAGTATTAACAACAAGAACAACTCTTATATATTGCACTCATTCCCTCGGCCTATGAATGTGAAAAAGATTTTGCTTGATGAGAACGAGGTACCTAAAAAATGGTACAATATACTTCCAGACTTGCCAGAACCTTTGCCTGTTCCATTACATCCTGCTACTGAGGAACCGGTAAAACCAGAAGACTTAGAACCGATATTCCCCAAAGCCCTGATAAAACAGGAAATGAGTAGTGAAAGGTGGATCAGAATTCCAGAGGAAGTTAGAGATGTTTACAAGATATGGAGACCAACACCCTTAATAAGGGCTGAAAGGCTTGAAAAGGCTCTAAACACTCCGGCAAGAATATACTTTAAGTATGAGGGTGCAAGCCCTCCGGGAAGCCACAAGCCAAACACTGCAGTAGCTCAGGCTTACTACAATGCTAAAGAGGGAGTAGAAAGATTAACAACTGAAACTGGTGCAGGTCAGTGGGGATCTGCTCTAAGCTTTGCCTGTAAACTTTTTGAGCTGAAGTGTATGGTATACATGGTGAAAGTCAGTTACATGCAGAAGCCCTACCGAAGAATTTTGATGGAAACATGGGGTGGAAAAGTAGTTCCCTCTCCTTCTGAAATGACTGAAGTTGGAAAAAAGGTTTTGGAGAATGATCCAGACAATCCCGGCAGTCTTGGAATAGCTATCAGTGAAGCAATAGAGGATGCTGCAAAACATGAGAATACCAAGTACAGTCTTGGTAGCGTTCTCAACCATGTGCTTATGCATCAAACAGTAATAGGGCTTGAGGCAAAAAAACAGCTTGAAACTATAGGAGAAAAGCCAGATGTAATAGTTGGATGTGTAGGCGGGGGTAGTAATTTTTCAGGTCTTTGTTATCCTTTTATAAAAGAAGCACAGAGAGAAGGAATCAGAATTATAGCTGTAGAACCAAAAGCCTGTCCAACTTTAACAGGTGGAGAGTACAAGTACGATTATGGAGATAGTGCTGGTCTAACGCCACTTCTCAAGATGTTTACACTTGGTCACACGTTTATACCACCTCCAATTCATGCGGGAGGTTTGAGATATCACGGTGATGCCCCAACTCTGTGTTTACTCGTGAAACATGGAATAATAGATGCGAAAGCTGTAACACAAATTCCAACTTTTGAGGCTGGAGTGCTGTTTGCAAGGACTGAAGGTATTGTACCTGCTCCTGAAACAAACCATGCAATAAGAGCTGTTATTGACGAAGCGATAAAGGCAAGAGAGAACGGAGAGGAAAAAGTTATACTTTTCAACTTCAGCGGGCATGGACTGCTTGATTTGCAGGCTTACGACGACTATCTCTACAATAAACTTAAAGACACATAACAATTTTTTATAATTAATTGCATTTAAAATTTATTGTATATAAAAATATTAAACTTATAAGTGTAGATTCCATAACTGCCTGAATGAATATACCAAAAATACCAAAAGCGGTGTAAAATGCCCCTGTGTAGCCTACGCTTGCCATAACTGGATATACTACTTTATAGCTCAAAATTGCACCCCACCCGATCTCAAGCACCGCTGAAACAACCAAAGCGGATATCGCAACAACTTCACATTTAACTTTTGCTCTTTCTTTCATCCCTTTCGTTACTTCGGGAAAGATAACATTAGAAGTCAACAAAAATCCCGCAAGAACTGCAAGGCTTAAAATTGCAATCAAAACTATAAAAGAAATACTAAAAATTTTATATATATAGATCA
>QNXS01000026.1 GCA_003978865.1 Archaeoglobus sp.
AGAATACTCTACTACGACAGCAACGGTTATCAGCATCTCTCCAACTCAATAACGGTATCTGTTGAGGTAAAAAACAAGCCACTACTGACACCGCTAACGATATCAGCATTAATATTTACACTTATTGGCATAGTTATCGCTGTTAGATACGCCAGGAACAGAAGGAGAAAAACTGAAACTTAACTTTCTAAATTTTTTTATGTAGATGTAGATATAACAGTTGACTATATAATAAATAACAATAAAAAAATATAAGTTAGTATAGGTGAGTTGATGACAAACGAAAATCAGGATGTCAGGGTTAGAACGAGAATCGGTTATATCAGTCCGTGGCTTTCGCTGATACCTGTTGTAGCAGGAGTTTTCATGGTCGTTCTGGATATGAGCATACTTATGGTTGCCCTTCCAAAGATAACTCAGGACTTTCAGGCAACTGCATCGGATGTCCAGTGGTTGCTCAATGCTTACCTAATAACCCTCGTCGTTCTTCAAACAATATTCGGTAAGATAGGAGATTCCGTAAGAAGAGACTATCTCTATGCCACCGGGATGGCAATATTTCTTACAGGTAGCTACCTTTCTGCAAAATCATGGAGTATAGGAGTTTTCATCCTGTTTAGAGTTATACAGGCAATAGGCGGAGCAGTTATAATGGGTAACTCCCTCGCTCTAATAACCGAACTGTTTCCTCCGGGTAAGAGAGGTACGGCAATGGGTGTGGAGTCTATTCTGATAGCTGCATCTTTTGCACTCGGACCTGTTATAGGTGGCTGGCTCACAACTAATTTGAGCTGGCACTGGGTTTTCTACATAAACGTACCAGTAGGATTGTTCGGCGTATTAGCGGCTTTTCTTCTGTTTCCACCACTCGGAGGACTATCCAAAGAACCCCTTGACTATGTGGGAGTTATTTTATTGGCTGTAGGTCTCGGATTTTTTACTTTGGCGATAATTAAAGGTCAGGATTGGGGATGGTGGAACAGAAAGACTGTATGGAGCTTTATAATCTCGATAGCATGGCTCTTAGCCTTTATAGCAAGAGAACTATCTTACGAGTATCCGGTTTTAGACCTGAGTCTCTTCAGAATAAGGAACTTCACGGCACCAATGATGGCTCTGTTTTTCATGTCATGGGGAATGGCAGCAGTAATATTTCTCATACCGTACTATCTGCAAGGGGTACTCTGCCTTACCGCCGAAACTGCAGGTTTGTGGATGCTTCCAATATCTACCATAAATCTCGTGGCGGCACCTCTCGCCGGTAGGTTGAGCGATAGAGTAAATCCGCAGATAATGATGTGTCTTGCTCCTTTGATTTTTATATCTGGACTGCACATGTTAGCCAATATAGGAGTTAACAACGATTTTATGAGCTTAGTCCTACCTTTCCTCGCACTTGGATCTGGAATTGGATTGGCAATGCCAGCAGCTATGAATGTCATGATGAGTGCCGTACCAAAAGAGAAAGCAGGTATGGCGAGCGGAACGATACAGACTTCCAATTCTCTAGCGAGAAGTATAGGAATAAGCTTTGGAGGAGTAGTATTTACGGGAAAGATGAACGAGCTTGTATTGAACGCAGGAAACAGAATACCGAGCCCACAGGAGATAAAACTCCTTGGACTTCTTGCAATTAGAGGTAATGCCCTACCTCTGCTCGAAATAGTCGATGCTTTCCTAAAAAGCCTGCAGGCTGTGTTTAACGCCTCAATACCAGTAATCCTTCTCGCCCTTATAATTGCAGCTTTTTTCGTTAGGGGTAGGGAACATCTTAAAAAAGTTGGAACTGCGAAAGTTGGTATTGCTATGTGAATCGAATGGAGGGTAGGGATGCTGAGTATTGTAACTGACTGGGAGGGACCATGGGTTCTTAACGACTTTGCCTATGAAATATGTAGGGAGTTATTTCCAGATGGATTTTTTGAGAAGCTGAGCAGTTATGATGATTATCTTGCATACGAAGTACAAAAGCCAGACTACAATCCGGGAGATACACTCAGATTGATTGCACCGTTCTTAGTTGCAAGGAATATTAATTCTGAATGGATGAAAAAGGTGGCAAAACCCGTTTATCTTAAGGATGCTTCAGTTTCTTCTAAGTCCTTAAGCAGATTTAATATAATAGTTGCTTCAACAGCATACGAACAGTTTTTAGAAGTTAGCTGTGCTAAACTTGGATTAAAATTTAAAGGAACAAAATTTATACCGGAGAAATACAGCATGGATTCGAATGAAAGAAGCTTCTTGCTTGGATCGATTGAAAAAGTGATTAAAGCAGACTTTGATTGGCTTGATTTATTTTTCTGGGAAGAACTACAGGGATTTAAAACTTCGGGCAGGATTATCGCAGAATTAAAAGTAATGGGTGGAAAAAGAAAAATGGAAGTAGCTGTAGAAGAAGGGGCTAAAATTAGTATAGGCGATAGTATTTCAGACGTTGATATGCTTGAATTCACAGCAAAAAAAGGTCTTGCCATAGCTTTTAACGGAAACAGGTTCGCTCTTGAGAAAGCAAACCTTGCAATAATATCAGATACGGCTCTTTCCATATCTACTGCGATTCACGTTTACGCTCTGGATGGAATTGATGGTGTGAAAAAATTGTGCGGAAATAATGGATTCTACTGGCTTCCGGACATGACTAAGGACGAGTTTGATTTGGTAGTCAATAGGTCGGAAAGTTACAGAAGGAGGATGAGGGGAATTGCCGGAAAGCTCGGTTAAGTACGATGCTGTCTGCTTTGGTGCTTTGAACGCTGATTTGATGTACTTTGTTGAAAAAATACCAAGAAAAGATGAAGAGACTTATGTTTTAGACGTTAGAATGTCTTCTGGTGGATCAGCTGCAAACACAGCTTCGGCACTGGCAAATTTTGGAAACAGAGTTGCGTTTGTTGGTGGGGTTGGAAGAGATGAATACGGTGAAATGCTGATAAAAGAACTTAGAAGGTATGGAGTAGAACCAGTTCTGAGGGAAGGTGATAGAACTGGGATAGCTATTGTTCTTGTTGATCGTAAAGGTAACAGGGCGATAGTTGTTGATCCCGGAGCCAACGATGAAGTTCGGGATTTCCCGGATGTTGATGGTAAAGTTCTTCATTTAACATCGTTTATCTGTAGGTCTGGAGATGGTCCGTTTTTTGCTCAGTTGAAAGCTGCTGACAACTTTAATTTTGTGAGTCTTGATCCCGGAGAGATTTATGCTAAAAGGAAGGATATATGGAGACTTGTGGAGAAAAGCATAATTTTCCTGCCAAACGCCAAAGAAGTCAGAATAATGACGGGATTGGACTACAAAAAAGGAGCTAAAAAAATAGTGAAAAAAATGAGAGAGGGGGGAGTTGTGGTTGTTAAGCTTGGTGAGAATGGATGTTACGCTACCGACGGGTTTAATGAACTGAAAGTACCAGCTTTTAAAGTTAAAGCTGTTGATACAACTGGAGCCGGAGATGCCTTTAATGCTGGATTTCTGCATGCATGGTTATCAGGCATTGACATAGAAGGTTGTATGATGGTGGGAAATTTTGTTGCTTCTTACAACGTGCAACATTATGGAGCGAGAAATTTTCCAAGCGCAGATAAGTTAAAAGAATTTTTAAGTTCTATATAGAGATTTTTTAACATCATCTGATAAGGTAATATACGAGAGTTATTATAAATATTAGAGCCGCTATTGCTATGGCAACATCTATTATGAGCAGTCTCCCCGTTGGAGCTGACTTTGTTCTGCGCTTTGGAATATCTCTTACAACGTTCAATTCATAATCGAGATAACCTTTATCGATCAACCTCTCTACGGCTTTACTGACAACTATTTCTGGATATCCCGTCATCTTTGATATGGTTCTAATATTTCTTGTCTCCTTCAGGCATCTGATTACATTCAGCTCAACTTCGGAGAGCTGTTTGATTTGTCTACTCTTTTTTAGCTCACTTGTCCTACTCTCACCTTTAATTTTTTCCTCTCCACTTTCCTTAGTACTCTCCTTAATTTCCAGATTTGTATTTGTATCATCGTCCATTAGGGTTTTTATTATGTCCGCATCCACGTTCCACCCTCCTAAAGTCTTAAAATATACCTCAACTTCCCATAAGGTCTTGGATGAACGTTCTCTCCAGCAACCCTTCTCGCAAGAGTGTAAAATTCTTCTGAAACTTTTGCCTCAGGTTTTACAGCTGTAACAACGTAACCCTTTTCCCATCCCTTTCTTATCGCTTTTGAGTCCCTGATTATACCTGCTACGCTACCTACCCTTTTTTCAGCCATAGCAACAGCCCACCTTTCACCTCTGTATCTGTTTATTATTACTCCCTCAAAATCAGCATTAATACTATCAACAACTTTCTTGACCCTCTGAGCATCCATTATTGAAGTTTCTTCTGGATTAAGAACTATGTAAATTTTTTCACAACCCATCATTGGAACAATAGCATACTTGCTCAATCCGGCAGCTACATCGACGATAACAAAATCATATACTTTTCCAAGTTCATTAAGAACTTCCACGAAAGAATCAAGGTTTTTTATATCAGAAGATGTTTGGGAGGATGGCACAATATCTAACGATGATTCTCCAACTTTAATTCTGTATATGGCATCTTTAACATTAGCGTTACCAGTAAGAACGTCAAGCAAAGTGATGCTGGGTTCAAATCCAAAAAGTGCGTGAAGGTTTGGGAGGGCAATATCTCCATCAACAACAACCACACTTCCAAAATAAGTTAACATTGCAGACAAGTTTGCTGAAACAGTAGTTTTTCCAACACCCCCTTTTCCAGAACATATACCAACAACCGGCATAAGCTGCACCTTTGCAGCCTGATTGGTTCTTTACCCGCATAAGAATTTTCGCAATCAGTATCTGCCTCTTTGATTCCTTAAACTTTAAAAAATGATAAACTATTTATCTCTTTTCATTAATTCGCCCGATATGGCTGCACTCTTAAAACTGAGCAAAAGAGGTGCAGTAATAATTTTCACAATTATAGCAATTCTTTTGCTCTCATCACAATCAACCTTAGCTTTTGCACAGGCTGATTTTCACGCGGTAATAGTCAGCAAAGTTTACAGTTATGATCACTACATCCCCAGATACTGCAACGTATTTAAGCCCGGAAGTAAATTGAAGCTTTATCTTGCTGTTAAGAACGTGAACATAAACAGAGCTGCCGCCGTTGACTTTGTTGTTATAATAAAAGATCCAAATGGTTACGTCGTTTACGGAAAGGTCGATAGCGTATCAACTTTAAGCTACAAGGATAAAATATACACTGTTCTGGAAGTTAGTATACCTAACGACTGGATATGCGGTAGGTACACAATATATGCCTATGCTTTTGATGTACTGAACACTTTGCCGATTCAGGTTAGTTATAACAGGCTTTATTATCGTATTCTGTACTCAAATAACGCATCCCCCTCCATTTCTACAATAAACAGGAAAAGTGCACCCTATGCAAAAGAAGAAATAAATTTCTACGTTAGTAATGTTCTTCCAAAAAAGTTTTACATCTTCAATCCAGTATTGGAGGCAAAAACACTGCCTACGGGTGTTTCCAACACTCTCAAAGTGTCATTGCTAAATCCAACCGATATAGATTCAAAAACTACAGTTGAAGCACTTGTTGATGGCAGAGTTGTTGATTCAAAGGAGGTATCAATTCCGGCAAGGAGTGTTGAAGATGTGGATTTAGTAATACCCCCCCTCAAAAGCGGAACACATTTAATAAAAGTTAGGGCAAGCAACGCTAGCTATAAAATAACCCTGCCAATAGTTATTTCTCCTTTAATTTACGATGGGGATGTTGTTGCAGGTAAAGTTCTAAATGGTATGCTGATATACTCTCCAAATAACTACATTCTTGGAAGTGGAGGTATAAGCTCTGAAAATAATTTGAGTGTGAGTGACGCTCTAAACAATCTCAACGTATCCAGTACAAACAGGAATGATGCTGTGATTATGATAACAAATATGCTTGCTTACGCTTACAGAACTAACCACTACAGCGGTATCGTTAATGTTGCTTTGCTTAAGGGGAGTGATAAAAAAGCAGAGAAGATTTTACCAGTTTTACTTGACATCGTTAAAAGAGAGAGCCATGCCCCAATAAGGTATGTTGGGGTTAGAGATGCTCTACATCTAAAAGATGTAAAAATCCTGTTTTATGTTGGAAGCCATCCAAATTTCAAACCCGCTCTAATGAAGTACTTCTTTGAGAACAACGGTACACTTATATGTGACAATCCAGACTACTGGACTACATACAAGGATGAACTGGCAGATATGTTCTACAGTATTGGGGGATGGAAATTTAACACTGAATCCGGCTTGTTTGACTCGTACTACAACTTAAGGATTGATAAGGGCATTGTCGTAAAAATATCCACAACAACAGAGATGCCAACAAAATTCGAGTTCATAAAACTCAGAGTTGAAGGACCTCCTGGCACTGGAATGCCACCCCTCGTTAACGTAAGCACACCCATAAATGTTCTGTTAAAAGTAAGGAATGTAGGTAGAAGTGGAGAGAAAAAAATTGAAGTGGAGATAAACGGTAACATCGTTTTTGATAAGACCGTATTCTTGAAAACAGGACAATCTGAGACTATATCTTTTAACTATACACCTGAGAAACCGGGTAGCTACAAAGTGACAGTGCCCGGAACGAGCTTGATGCAGATATTTTTTGTTAAATCTCCAAGCGGACAAATTTCAGCAGTTTCGAGTTCTGTAAAGAGAGTGACAACACACAGGGCAGGAGCTATAATGGTTGCCCTATCAGCAGGTGTGCTTGCAGTTCTTGTTATAGTAAGGATTTTACTAAGAGACTGAGATAAAAGATAAAAAAATATCGGGTGATAATATGGCTGAGAATCTGCCAGAATTATCAGAAATTGAAAAATGTGTGCTTGAGAGGATTTTACTTGGCGAGAAGAGTAATAAACTTGCCTCTGGTTGCGGAATTACTGATATAATGTTAAATGTTGTAATAGAGAAGCTGGTAGAAAAGGGCTATATAGATTGGGAGTTAAATCCAACCGATTTCGCCTACAGAAAACTTGCATGGATTGATGGTGTTTACCCGTTGGAGTACTATATAGATACAAGAAAGTATCTTAGAATGGTTCTGGAGTTTGCAATAGCAATCTCCTTCTTTATGCTTGTGGCATTTTTAGCAATATATCTGCGGAGTTAGAGTATGGAGTTTGAAATTGAAATGCTGGTATCGGAAGCTCTGGGATTAACATTAGTAGCAGCAATGTCTGTAGTATTGGCTCTCATCAAATTAGGTTGTAGAATTTCATCCATTGAAAGAATAAGGCTGTTCAACTTTAGTAGAAAGAGAAAAGGCTTTGTTAATTTTTCAATTCAGAGTTTGAGACATGAAAACCCGCCATACGGAAGAGTAGCTACCACTCTCACAATTTTCTGTATTTTGCTCTATCTCACGCTTTCTCACAAGCTTTTCTTTGCTGTGGTGGTTTCAGATAGTATGTACCCTACATTCCAGAGGGGGGATATGTATCTTGCTCAGGCTATACAAATTAACCCAAAACCGGGAGACATAATAATGTTTAGAAGACCCGATGTAGGTTTACCTGTTTCACACAGAGTGCTTAGAGTTGTTGGTAATAAAATTTACACGGGAGGAGATGCCTCTGGACCGGACTTAATACCAATAACGAGGAAAGATGTTATAGCTCAAGCCGTAATGATAGGTGGAAAGCCGATAGTTATTCCCGGTATTGGTAAGTATTTCATACTCAATGCAAAACAGCTTAGAAATATTGGGCCCTATGGAGAAGAGTATCTGTTTTACCAGAAACTAATCAGAGCTTTCAAGAGTTATGCTATGGCTATTATTGTTATATGTTTGAGCATCTACGTATATCTTGAGTTAGAGGGTTATTCATATAGGAAAAGAATTAAAAAATAAAATTAATTATAATTAAAATTT
>QNXS01000080.1 GCA_003978865.1 Archaeoglobus sp.
TGGAACAGATTTCCTTTCAGAAGTTCTTTTACTTCAGTTCAGGGTTGGAGAGTTTTATAGCATTCTATAGATGTTTATCTTGACATCTCACGAAAGTACAAAATTTTTAAATTTAAAGTTCTATTGTAAAAAGAAGTTCAGTTCTATCTTTGAGAAGTTCAACAAATTCTCTGCTGAAGTCTATTGCTGCCCTGTTTGCTCTGATTGCCAATGTCCTGCCACATACATAATTGCTCTTTCTGATGACGATGTCAGTTGAATGGGAAAAACTCAGTCTGCTATCACCATAAGCCCTAACAGTTTCTTTAATTCCGTATTCTGGAAGTTCAAGAACTATCTTCACTTGCCTATCCAGCAACAATAATCTTTTAATTTTTTCTGGAAGTTCTGAGATTCCTATTTCAGCGTTCACGCCAACTATACAGTCACCCTTAGGTGTTAAATTCTTCTCCTTGGTTATCTCAAAAGTTGTTCTGTGTGTTGCTCTAATGTTTGGATGCCCCTCTGCCCTTATTGTGAACTTCACAGACATCTCTCCAATCGCAGTTCCTGCAGGCTTTTTCCTCCCATTCCTCAATTATTTCTGGGAGTTTTTTACGTATATACTCCCATGTTATTTCTCTCCCCGAGTTCAATTCGAGAAGTGTTAATGCAAGAAGATCCAAGTATCTTATCTCCTCTTCCGCGTTGTCTTTGTACGTGCATTTACCGTTAATCAGGTAGTGGCAGTGATTGCATACATCATCTGCTCCCTCCACTACAAGAATCCCGTATTCCCTTGCCCTGCTTATAACTCTCTCCAAGTTCTCAACAAATTCACTGCTGTATCCCTCACCTCTATAGAATTGCAGGCATATCAGGTGGTGTCCGCGAAGTCTTGGTTTCATAAAACTGATTATGCGCTCTTTATTTTTACTGTTTACTGTTGTTTCACTATTTGTTTTACTATTTCTTTACTATTTCACTTTACTACTTCTTTTTACCCTATTTCTTTTTACCCAAGCATAACAGAAAAACTTAGCCTACCGTAAGTTTTTTACCCAATTCAAAATCCATAAGGCTCGTAATCCTGTACAGAGAACGGAGTAAAAAAGAGCATACGTCAAGGGGAAAAAATGAGTGTGGTTGAAGTAATTGTGCTCGGCAGTATAGTTGGAGGGATATGGGCTCTCGTTGCCTCAGGCTTCAGTCTTGTCTTCGGGGTTGCGAGAGTGTTAAATTTTGCTCATGGTACTTACTTTGCTCTCGGTGCATACTTTGCTTTCGTTCTATACACAGTACTGTCCAATGTCGTTCCAAGCACGGCTGCACTTCTGATTGCTTCTGCTGTCGCTTGTCTGATGGTTGGCTTTGTGGGTGTCGCAATTTACACTTTCACTGTCAAGCCTGTGAGGAATTATGAAATAATGGTGATATTAGTAACTCTTGCAGTTGCACTTTTAATTAAGGAAATTCTACTCTCGGTTTTTAGTGATGTATCCATATCCGTTCCCACATTTGTTTCGGGTTTTATATCAATTGCTGGAATTCCAGTAACATACACAAGAATTCTTGCGTTTGTTTTATCTATTTCAATAATAGCAGTTTTAGATTACTTTGTAAATAGGACAAAACTTGGAAAAGAAATAATTGCCACATCTCAGGATTGTGAAGCTGCAATGCTTGTAGGTATCAACGTTGAAAGAGTTTTTACTGTAACTATGTTCTTATCTGCACTTCTTGCAGGAATTGGAGGAATTCTATATGCACAGATTTACGCCGTGAATCCGATGACTGCTTTAAGAGTGCTGATATATGCTTTTGCAATCGTTATTCTTGGCGGTCTCGGAAGTGTCAGAGGTAGTATTGTAGCCGCATTTATAGTTGGTTACATGGAAGTTGCAGTTTCGACGCTATTCGCTTCGGAGTGGGCTGAGGTTGTTGCAATGCTTACAATAATAGCAATACTTATTGCAAGACCAAGGGGAATTATGGGGGAGGGATAATGAAAAACCTGACATACTTTGGTATTGCCATAGCAGTTTTTGCGTTGGCACCCATTTTCATGAATGATGCTGTGCTGTACATGCTCGGTCTTGCCTTTATATTTACAGTTTACTGCGTTAGCTGGGATGTTATTGCCGGGTATACGGGGCAGGTAAATCTGGGGCATACTGTCTTCATCGGTATTGGAGCTTATACAACAGCACTACTCAGCACATCTCGCATACCCCACCCAGAAATGCCAGTTTTTCTGACCATTTTTATTGGCGGTATTGTTGCCACGTTCTTCGGTTTGGCAATAGGTGCAGTTTGTTTGAGGCTGAAGGGATACTACTTAGCCCTTGTTACAGCAATTCTACCCCTAATCTTTATTCAGCTCACAAACATATATTCAGGAATTTTTGGGGGATACGAAGGTTTTTCTATACCATTCTCAAAATCCTTGCCCGGTGGTACTCTCGGTAACTACTATATATCACTCGTATTTTGTTTCTCCTGTCTTCTTGCTATGTATATTTTTGTAAATACAAACATCGGTGTTAAATTGAGAGCTGTAAGGGACGATGAAGAACTGGCAGAAGCGGTGGGCATAGATGTTGTAAAATACAAACTCATAGCGTTCTGCGTCAGTGCTTTTTTTGCCGGACTGGCTGGGGCACTTGCAGTCCACTACAAGCTCACAGTCGGTGTTGATTTCTTCAGCATACCCCTGATGCTTGAAATAATACTTGGTGTCATAGCCGGTGGAATAGGCACATTTTACGGTGGAGCCGTTGGTGGATTTCTTATATACATTGCCGAAAACTGGATTTTTATCCAGCTTGCTTCGTACGTAAACACGTTTCTGCCATTCCGTGTTTCTGATGAAATGATACTCTATATCCTGTTGATAGTGCTGATAATTATTTTCCCTCAGGGAATAATTACAAAAATTGCTGAATTCTTGAGTGGCATAGATAAATCCGAAATAAAAATTTTTAGATGAATCATTAGTCATTAACGTTCCCGGTAAAAATAGACTGTCTAAAGTAGTTTTTTTATTAACAGCGGTAAAACGTAGGTTCTGCGGAAAAGTTATTAACAACGTTGTGGAAATAAACTTATGCTTAACAGGGTCTACCTGAAAACAAGGATTCTAACGATCACTATAATCTCAGTTCTTGTAGGCTTTACCACTGGAATAATGGCTTTTTTTCTTGCAGCAGCTATAGAACTCGGTAGTAAATTCTTTCTTTCCGGTTTAGACAGCTACACATCACCTCACTCCTTTGGAGAAGTGGAGATATTTCACTTTCACTTTCACATTGGAATACTTCCATTGATTATAATTCCAGCTATAGGTGGTCTGTTATGCGGAATAGTTGGTTATATTTTAGCTCCAGAAACGCTTGGAGGCGGGTCAAGTCAGGCTGTTAAAGCCTTTCATCATTTAAAAGAGAAAATTACAACAAAAGTGCCTTTTGTAAAAGTTATAGTTACAGGCTTGACAATCGGGAGCGGTGGAAGTGGTGGAAGAGAAGGGCCAATCATGCAGATTGGTGCAGGAATGGGTTCCATACTTGGCGGGAGACTAAAGATAAGCGACAAAGACAAGAAGATTTTGATTGCAAGCGGTATAGGTGCCGGAATGAGTGCTGTGTTTATGGCACCTCTTGGCGGGGCAATATTTGGTATAGAGGTTTTATACAAAAGAGATTATGAGGTTGAAGCAATAATTCCCGCAGTTACAGCATCCATAGTGTCCTTTGCTGTCTTCACGTCAATACTTGACTACTTTGCTGGTATGCCATTTGGGGAACTAAGAATTTTCTCAACACCTCCTGTAGTTATTCGATCACCGTTTGAGCTTTTAACGTATCTCATGCTTGGACTGGCATGCGGTTTACTCAGCTTGTTTTACATATTCACGTACAGAGCTATTAAAAAATTCTTCAAAAGTTTGCCCGTCCATACAGCAGTAAGACCTGCTATAGGCGGTCTGATAGTTGGTTTGATTGGCTGGAAGTTTCCGTACATTCTTGGTACTGGATACGGTTATGCCGAGAAAGCCATGCACGGAGCATACCCAATAGCAGTTCTGCTATTTGCCATAGCAATTGTTAAAATTATTTCCACAACCATTACTGTAGGTAGTGGGGGTAGTGGCGGTCTCTTCGCTCCAGCAGTTGTAATTGGATGTATGTTTGGTGGAGCTGTAGGATATATTCTACACAGCTTATTCCCGAACACAGTTGGCAGTCCCGTAGGATACATGCTTGTTGGAATGGCTGCTATGCTCGCAGGAGCTTTCAAAACCCCTCTTGCCGGAATAATAATGGTACTGGAAATGACTGGGGGTTACAATCTTCTACCAGCTCTGGCAATAGCATCTATAGTTTCATACGCTATAACTGGGGATTACACCCTCTGCGAGGCTCAGTATGATACAAGGGCGGAAAGCCCAGTCCACAGCAGAGAAATGTCAATAGACATACTAAAGCAGATAAAAGTAAAAGATGCCATGGTTCCAAGAGAGAAGTTGATAATTGTAAGTCCAGAAACAACAGTTATGGAAATACTTAAACTTACAGAAAAGTACGGTCACATAGGATTTCCCGTAATGGAAAGAGGTGAACTTGTAGGTATAGTTACTTTTGAAGATGCTGAGAGAGTCCCACCCGATTTAAGAGAGGTCACTAAAGTGAGAGATGTTATGTCAACTCACCTTATAGTCACATATCCAGATGAGACGGTAAGTGAAGCTTTAATCAAACTCGCAACGTACGGAGTTGGCAGATTACCTGTTGTCAGTAAGGATAATCCAAAGCTTCTACTCGGTATGATAAACAGACCAGCAATAGTAAGAGCTTACGCCCGTTATACAATGGAGCTTGCTGAAGAAAGTAGAAGAGTAGGAGAGTAGAAGAGAAACATCATAGCACGTCTAAGCAACTTTCAAGCACAGGCGTTCCAAAAACTTCTTCCTTTCAAGCACCTTGTTTAACGAGCCCTTTCCTGTTGAAATGATTGAGACTAGTGGCTGGAAAGGTTCAAAAACTTCGCCCCAGCTTGGAATATCCGCAAAAAAAGGATTGTGCGGTGAAATAAAAGCCCTAACTCTTCCCGGACTGTAGTATACTGCCCTGCAGGCAACCCTCTTTGGTTTTAAATTGATTTTTTCTGGTGTCAGCTTTCCTTCAAAGACTTTAACATGCAAGTCAAACAAACTTACACCGTAACTCAACTCAAAACTGTCGAGACTGCCCGGTATTCTTGGATTCAGTTCGAGAGTGAAGATTTCATTTTTTCCAGCCACCATATCCACACCACAGCAACCCTCCACATCAAAAAGACTTGCCACTTCCTCTGAAATCCTTCTAACTCTGCTGAAATCTATACCAAATCTTGAGTTTTCAAGGGGGGTGACGTTTCCAGAGTACAAAAATCCGCGAGCATTCATCTCTTTCCAGCCTGAGAGTAGCCTGTTTAAAGCTACGCATTTCGCAGACCTACCATTAGACAGAACTATTGCCGATACTGTTTCACCTTCAATGTATCTCTGAACTATATACTTACTTTTATCATACTTACTTTTATCTGAATCATCTACATCTAAATTAGCACCTAAAAAAGATGTCCCCACACCGCCCCCTCCAAATCTCGGTTTTAGAATTAACTTACCCGCATCAGGTTCAAGTTCAGGATAGACAATTCCGGCTCTGTCAAGCTCTCTGTAAAATTTTAGCTTGTCCAAACACTTTCTGTTAAAGTTTCCAGCAACTTCAACTTTTTTCTTAACTTCTCTCAACAGTTTCTCCAAACCTGTTGTAAGTACAGCAAAGGTGTTTTTTTCCTCACAAAGTCTTACGACAAGATTTACAGCCTCATTAATCTCCCCGAATCTGTAGTATTCATCAGAGTACAGTTTCAGATCCTCATCGCAGTACTTTGCTACTGCGCAAACAGAATACCCTGAAATTCTTGCAGATCTAACGGCATTTCTCGCATTTATTCCTGCAACAACGACCATTCTCTTATTATCCTCCTTATGATGTCTTCTTCCCTGCTTCTATAAACATCAGAAAGTTTACCCTCTCCAAACTCTACAGTATCTCTTAAACCTTTAAATATTACTGCAGGAATTGAATAGTTTCCCTCTCCCATCAGCAGATTTGCAAAAGCTGCTATTTCATCAGCAACACACTCACTAGTTTTTGTTAGGACGTTGCCAAAGAGGTCACTTCTACCAACCCAGTTTTTCAACGGTTTTATCCCGGAACATCCTATAGCAAAGCCAGTAACTCCCTTCCTAAAGCACCTGCCGTTCGTGTCCGTTATTATTACACCAACCTCAACCCCAGAAACATTCTTAATCAACTTCCTCAGAGTGTCTGCACTCTTATCAGGGTTTTCCGGTGGTAGCAGTATGTAACCCCTTTCAACGTTTGACCTGTCAATTCCCGCATTTACACAGATGTTGCCAAATTTTGCCTTGGTTAGGAGAAATGGATAATCTATCAAAATTTCTTCACTCTCTTCTATTACAGCCTGAATAAATCTTTCATCTTCCCCAAGTTTTTTCGCCAACCTCACAGCATCATCCGATGGTGTATATTCATCCAGTTTACTGATTCTACCCTCAGCTCTCGAAATTATTGAAGAACTCACAACAACAACATCTCCCTTAGATACGTAGGGTGACAAAATTTCTGCTATTTCTCTGAGTGTTGTTTTTCTGAGCAGGGGAAACTTTACCGGAACTACCTCTGGCACACACTGATTTTGATTCAGAAGTAAATAAGTTTGTTGTCAATTTTGTGGTTTTCAGTTAACTTGTGCAGACCTGATGAACCTTCTTACAAGCGCTGGATAACTTAAAACATGAACATGTATGTAGTTAACGAGAGTGTTTTTCTTAATAGCCCCATCTCTCTCACCATCTATACCCTTGCCCCTCTTTACTCTGTACGTGAAATCAAGGTTTTTCTTAGGTATAACTTTTGAATAATGAAATTCGTGCCCCTTCACTATGTCACCTCTCCTCGCAACTATACTGCTTTTTACACACTTGTATATGGAGTAACCGAGAGCCTGAAAGCGTTTGTGCATTTCAGTTTCATAAGGCATAAATCCAACCATCTCGTATTCGCTACCATCTACGAGTCTGAGAACTTCACCAAGAAACATTAGTCCACCACACTCAGCATAAACAGGTTTGCCAGAATCGCAGAAATCGTAAACACACCTTCTCAGAGATTTATTCTTTTCGAGTTCCTCTGCAAAAACTTCTGGAAAACCTCCGCCTACGTACAGTGCATCCACATCGGGAAGTTTCTTATCTGAAAGAGAATCAATAACAACAACCTCCGCCCTTGCAGCAATTGCATCTACGTTATCCTGATAGTAAAAGTTGAAGGATCTATCTCTAAATATGCCAACTCTGACTCTCATTTTTCCACAATTGCATCCGTTGAAAATTGGGTGTTCGGGAACTTCTCTCAGGGGAGGAGCTTTCTCTGCTATCTCCACAATATCATCAACTTTAACGTACTCCTCAATCAGTTCTGCAAGCTTATCAAAAAGCTCTTCAAATTCTTCTTTTCTTTCATATGCGGGAATCAATCCGAGATGTCTGTCCGGAATTACAACATCCTTTCTTCGCGGGATTATTCCCACAACCTTTACCTTTGCGAGTTTTTCTGCTGCCAGTTTTGCCTTCATTGCATGCCTTTCACTTCCGACCCTGTTAAGGATGACCCCCTCTATTCTAACTTCTGGATCAAAAGTCTTATACCCGCAAATAAAAGGTGCTACCGTCCTCGACATTCTTTCCACGTTCGCTATCAGAATAACCGGGCACTTCAGTATCTTACTAACTTCTGCTGTGCTACCTTTCTCGTCAATAGCATGGTGTGAATCGTGCAAAC
>QNXS01000028.1 GCA_003978865.1 Archaeoglobus sp.
AAACTTCATATCATCTTAGATCTTCCCGTATATATCTTCCAATCTGAATGATTTAGCAAGTTTGAGTACATCCTTCAAAGCCTTAAATCTCCCCTTTCCATTCAAACCCTTAGAATTGAAAATATCAGATGATACTGAGCAATCCAATCTTTCAACGTCAAAATTATTTCGAGGAAAGATTAGAAGTACAATTCTGCATTCATTTATTCCGATTAAGTAACTCTTGTAGGCGTAAAATTCCCTTATCCATGATACATCTTCCCCCTCTGATCATTCTTTCTGATCATTCTCCTCCTCATCTCCCGAAAAACCTTAGCTTCATGTTTGCAGGTGTAAAAGCAGTTTTGGGAATATCGGAACACCTTCCTCTATCCCAAGAAACTTTCTTAAATTCTGCTTTAAATCTATAAAATTATAAAATTACTAAAATTATTTCAAAATATTCAAAATTTTTTGTTCAATAACCAAATGTTCTTTGAAGTGTTTATTTGGATCATTGAACAGTGTATACAACCAGTATATTCCGGCTATACCAAAAGTTACAATACTTAACAGGAAGTACATTACTGTATCTCTATCCGGATATTCCATGATATTTAAATTTGTATCCAGTGAATCTGAAATAACTTTTAGTATAAGTTCTTCATATTTGCTATGCCTGAAGAAATCTCTTGTCAGAAAGTGGTAAATATATGGTAAAGCAAAAATATTTATTAAAGGTATAATTGAGAGAATTGTCCAGCCAGCCACGTTTTTGTTTCCATTTTCCACTTTTTCTCTTGTTACGAGTTCTCTTAAAATCCACATGTTTTTTCCCTTCATTTCTATGTGATCTATGTAATCAGCCAAAGCATTATAGAGTCTTCTCGTTCTCTCCAAGTGTTTGTTTCTTCTCGAAATTAGAGAAAGAATTATGTATATATTCACTAACTCAAGCAGTATTAAAGAAATATAGTAAACCAGCGTTAACGGCTCTGGAGTCATATGGATGTTCTGAGATTGAGTAAACGATTGAAGATGGTAGCTGGGATAGATTTTATAGATACTTTTGTAGTACACTTCCTCGAATACGTTCGTTCTGCTTAAGAAAGTGGCTACAACACTTATAATGGACAAAATTATTTGTATGAGTATCCAAGCCGGACTGAAGATTTTATCACCTTCTGTAATTATTTCTTGTATCTCGCTTACAATGGAGTCGTTTTTTGTGTTATTCAGCGCAGGAACATCATCTTTCTCCATAGACGTTAACCATTTTTAAAGTTATTTAAAATTTTTTAAAATAATTAATGAAAATAAGCTAAAATTACAAGCTAAGATTTTATAAGCTAAGATTACATAGGTAGCATCTTTTCTTCCCACTTTCTCAGATAATTTGAACTCTGGCTTACATCTGCAAACAGTCTGGCAGCTCTTTCCACGTCCTCAGTTTTTACAGTTTTACCGTTTCTTAGCTTGGCAAATTCGTAGGCTGGAGCAAGAAGTTGAACAGCATATCTTAGACTGTTTTTCACCCCGAGATCCGTTAGCTTTTTGAGGGCATCATCATCCAAGACTATTCCAGATTCACCTGCTCTGATTTCAAGTATTAGCTTTATTTCCTCTTCACCGTAAGGTTCTGTTGTTATTATTAGGAGTCTGTCTAACAAGTCAAGAGGTATACCATGAGGCGCAACGATATCCGTTCCTCTAATCTTTGCAAAGCCCCTGTTAGAAGCAAGGATTATTATCGGAGCCATTTCAGATTCCATTGCTCTGTTCATGAACGTAAACAATTCTATGTCCATAAGATGTGTCTCATCTATAAATAGCACTCCCGGAACAAGTTCGGCTCTGCCCTCCTCAACCCACCTCTTGACTTTTTCGTCAACGGCATTTCTTATTTCATTGTCAATTTCCCTGCTTGTAGAGAGCATGAACAGAAAAGATCCCCCTCTTGCATTTGCTTCATCAAGATCATGCAGTGTTACAACGTATGTAAATTCTCTCTCTTTCTCGACCTTACCAGCAGGCACTTCTACAATATCTTCTCCACCTATATCATACTTCTTTTCAGCTTTCTCACTCTTTCCGAGTTTGGTAACTCTGCCGGTCTCTTTATCAATTATTATAACATCCCCTACCTCAATACCCTGATATAAAAAGGTCATAGCCAGTCTGCCTGATATTGAAAAAGTCTTTCTCTCGTCCTTGGTTGCAAGGGTCAGAGTTGCAGATTCCGGTATTTTTTGGGTTGGATTGTAGGGATTCGGAACCATATTAAGATCCAGTCCAACAACTTCCCCCTCAAGTACATCTCTTTTTTCCCTAATTCTAACTCCAATTGCTTTTCTTATTGTCTGAATTAAAGCTTCAGTTTTTTTCATCTCTGTACTGTAGAATTCACTCGCAGAAACATGAACAAATGGTATATCTTTACCAAGTTCTTTGCTTATCGCCACAGCTATTGCTGTTTTTCCGGTTCCTGTTGGTCCAGCTATTAAGATACCTCTTCCAGCCATTTTTCCAGCCTTTATTAATCTGACTACTACCCCTGCTGCTTCTCTCGCTCTCACTTGCCCGACTAATCCATCAGCTACTGGTTTTGCCTTTAAGTTCTCGTCAAGTCCAAGACCTCTTATATGTGAGTGTGCTCCAATTCTTTCGAACTTGGCAACTTCTCTGATCTCCACTGACACGGTATCACCTCAATTTTTAGTGGATTTGTAGTTCAATATAAAAGTTTCTACGAAAGCAAAATAAAAAGTGAAAATAACTTTATAAAGTGAACACATCAATCTTGAGGAGATTTGATCTGACCGGTTTAATTGAGGAAGTTAGAGAAACAAATGCAAAAAAGATTGGAATTCAACTGCCCGATGGTATTAAATACTGGATTTTTGAAATTGTGCGCATACTTGAAAAAGAGGGATTTGAAGTCGTTGTTTCTGGAAAAGCAAGCTACGGTTCCTGTGATATCGACTTAGAATTGCTGAAAAAAGTAGATCTACTTATGCACTTTTCTCATACACCTGTAATTGAATTAGACAGAGTTGTATACGTACCATACAAGGTTGAATACAATGTTGAATCTGTATTGAAGACTCTGAGAACTGAAGATATTGAGTTTGAAAGAGTATCTCTAACAGCAACATCTCAGTATGCTCACAAACTTGAAGAAGTTAAAGAGAGGCTTGAGGATGAGGGATTTAAAGTCTACTTAAAAAAAGGTTCTGACAGGGTTAAAATGAAGGGGCAAGTTCTGGGTTGCAACTTTACATCTGTTGATAGAAGAGCTGAGGCTGTTATTTTTGTTGGAGATGGAAACTTTCACCCAAAAGGTATAGCCATTTACTCGAAAAAAGACGTTTACGCTGTTTCGCCCCTTGAAGAGAAACTCAGAAAGTTCAGAAAAGATGAAGTTGAAAAATTTATTAGAGAAAGGTATACACTAATAGCAAAAGCCATGGAGTGTAAAAATTTCTGTGTCGTTGCTTCATCGAAACCCGGGCAGAACAGACTCGATTTAGCTGTTAAGCTAAGGAACTTACTAAACTCAGTAAACTGCAATTCGATTATAGTGTATACTGATGAAGTGAGACTTGAGAACTTTCCGTGTGAATGTATAATCAATACAGCATGCCCCAGAATATCTTACGATGATTGGCGAGTGATAAAAAAACCGGTACTAACACCCCAAGAAGCTGAAATAATCGCTGGAAAAAGAAGCTTGGATGATTATGAAGTTGATGAAATTCTTTAATCTCTGTTTTGTACCTCTGCTATATTTTTTCTGCAAAAAGATTAGTAGTAAAAGTATTCGAAGTAATCGTATGGATACTCCTCAATTCTTCCTCTGTCGCAGTAGTCAAGGAGTTCCATGTCAAATGGAATCTGAGCAATCAAGTCAATGTCATACTTCTTGCATAGCTCAACAGCCTTATCCTTTCCAAAGAGGTATATTTTTTCACCACACTTCGGACATTCAAAGTAGCTCATGTTTTCAACTATGCCAAGAACTTCAGTATCCATTTTTCTTGCCATGTTTATTGCTTTCTCAACAATCAGAGCTGAGAGATCCTGAGGTATAGTAACCATTATTAGCCCATCAAGTTCTACAAAATC
The DNA here is from genome assembly GCA_003978865.1 of Archaeoglobus sp. GTDB lineage: Archaea > Halobacteriota > Archaeoglobi > Archaeoglobales > Archaeoglobaceae > WAPX01. The sequence goes on from QNXS01000028.1 coordinate 4,105, forward strand.
CATTACGGTTAAAATTGCATCTCCCGTTCCCGGAGGCATATCAAATATAAGGTAGTCAAGTTTTTCCCATTCAACACTACCGAGAAAACTCCTTATTGCAGTGTTTATTGCCAGACCTCTCCAGATTACTGGTGATTCTCTTCTTGGAAGCATGAATTGAACTGACAGAACTTTTATACCATATCTATCTGTGTAAACAGGATTTATACCCCTCGTCCCTATGGTCAGCTCCTGAGATTTTCTTTCAATACCGAACAACCTTGGTATCGATGGACCTAAGAAGTCTGCATCAAATATACCTACAGATCTGCCCTGCCTTGCATAGTGAACGGCTAATAGAGCAGCAATAGTTGATTTACCAACACCGCCCTTTCCGCTTGTAACAACTATCTTATGTTCCACATCCTTCAGTTTTTCAGCAATATCCTTTCCGGTCACAATTTTTTCCTGCATTTTTAATCACCCCATACATTGTAAAAATTTAGTAAGGTGTAGCCCAACTTTCATCGTCTTTGTAGACATTCTCATCTATCACCATCTCTCCCTTTACAAGAGGTTTTGGATCTTTAACAGCCTCTATTCTGTAAAAAGTTGAACGATACCAGTTCCAATCTATCTCAGTTTTAAGCTTTTCAACTACCGGAAGCTTCTGCTGGAAGCGGAAAAAGTTTTTCTCCTCCTCCGGATATACATTGAATTTCCTGAGCATATCTGTTATTACAAAACCCATTTCACTTAACATTCTCTGTATTTCATACCATTTCTTTCTTGATGCTTCAAGGGTTGTCAATCCGAAGTAACCTGAACAACCAATGCCTTTCAAAGTTGAAACACCTCTTGAAAGGAAGAGCTTCAATCCCGGAATTGTCTCAACCGGATCAGTTACAAAAACTTCGTATTTACCTCTAAGCTCATCTGGAAAAGCCTGCTGAACATCGTAAACTACCGCCTCCACAGGTAAACCATACTCCCCAGCAACTTTGTTTATAAAATTTACAAGTCTTTCATCGATTTCCACGACTGTTACCTTCTTGGGCATACCGGTAAGAGAAGAAGCTATGCTGAACAAGTCATCATCCCCAACAACAAATATTTTCGATGGGAGGTCTCCTCTCTCATAAATGAATTCAACTCTCCTCATAACTCCCTCAACGCTTATAAATCCCTGATCATAAACCGCTATTGCCTCCGGTCTGTTTTTAGCAATCTTTTTGTACTCGTTAAAAGCTTCCTTAAATTCTTCAGCCAGTACGTATCCCGTACCATCACAACAACTGCATCTCACACTTGAAGAAAAAAGCTTTAATTCCTTTTTCAGTTTAAGTCCTTTTTCGCTCAGTCTGACTTTTCCTTCCTCGAAGATGGCTATCCCTTCCTTCTGAAGTTTTTGTAAAATCGAAAAAAATTCCGGTAAACTTGCATCCTGTGAATCTATCAACTTGTAAACAGACACCTCTCCATCGACAGCCTGCAGTATCTGGTTAACTATTCTCATATCTTTCCAGCTTTCCATGACACCACCACTCTGGTTAAAGTAGAAAAAGTTTGAGATTTATTAACAAGAATTTAAATCAACCCCTGTCAAGAACATAATGCCTGTAGGAACGGGGTTTAAACTTCTCTAAAAAAAGTTCAAAAGCTTTTTCAGCCGCTTTAGCATCACCGCACGTAAAAATGTCAAGATTGACGAGCTCGTACTCCGGCCATGTATGCAGGCTTACGTGGGACTCCGCAACAAGTACTATTCCAGTAACGCCGTAAGGCGAGAACTGTTTGTAAACGCTGCCGACTTTTGTGAGACCTGATTTTTCTACCACCTCTTCAACTATTTCCCTCACAGATTTCTCATATAAAATTAGCTCCTTTGGAACTCCATACAACTCCGCAATTATGTGTTTCCCGACTATCATGGTCATCACCCGTCTTCATTTTTCTCACCTCTCAGGAATATACTCAAATTTCACAGTTTATTCCATCCCCCAATTCCAGATGTGACCACTATTCTCTAAATTTTCAGCTATCGGGGATGGGAAACCCATCATCTCTAATGAGTGCATCAGATTTTGCGTGAATTGCTTTTAAAGTTTTCGCATAACAAAAAGAAAATTACGATTTTTTAACGAAATGGAAAGAGGTAACTCCTCCAAAATCGTTTTGATTTGGTTAAAACATGCTATTTTGCTTTAATTCTTTGGTTCTGGATTATTTTTGCCGTATTTTCTTTCTGAGCCGTTTTTAGTTTTAAACATGTATAGATACTGGCATCTACATCTTTTTCTACTTAATTAAAAAACTTTTATTTTAAAATTAGTTTCTTAGCCATTTACTCAATATAAGAAAATATAAAACTAATTTTAGCTCCTACTAAAATCGATTATCGATTTAAGATTGTAGTAACAAAAATAATCGAGAAGTTTTTCAATCTTTTGAGGAGGTTTGGAGAGATGAACGTACATGGACAAAAAAACAAAGCTTTGAAGGAGACACTGAGAGACATTGAAAGAGAAATAAAAAAATGCAGAAAGTGTGAGTTATGGAGAACCAAAACAAACTACGTTCCGGGAGAAGGTAAAGAGAGTGCGAGAGTTGTATTTATTGGAGAAGCTCCGGGTAGAGAAGAAGACAAGCAGGGAAGACCCTTTGTTGGAAGTGCTGGTAAGCTTCTGGATGAGTTGCTTGAAGGCATAGGTTTGAGTAGGGAAGACGTCTTCATCGGGAACGTCCTCAAGTGCAGACCTCCAAAAAATAGAGATCCGAAACCTGAAGAGATTGATGCCTGTAGTCCGTACTTGATAAGACAGCTTGATATTATAAAGCCTGATGTAATTGTCTGTCTTGGCAGACATTCTGCCTCATTCATATTTGATTTTTTCAATTTACCATTTAGAGGGATAAGTAGAGAAAGAGGAAATATAAAAAAAGTTAAAGCTTGGAATAAAGATGTCTATGTAATTCCGGTATATCATCCGGCTGCTGCGCTTTACAGACCTCCACTGAAAGATACACTTATTGAAGATTTCAGAAAAATAGGAAGTTTGCTGGAAACAAAGAAAAACAATCCAACTTTAGTGGATTTTGGATTTGAATAATAAATTATTTAGTCATTCAATCTTCATTCAAGATTTCAACTCTTTTAAATTCTCTATATAAACGATTAATTAATAATTATCTATCTTTCCTTTAAAAGAGTACCAGTTCTCTCTAAATCAAAAATTAAACAATTTTATTAGTTATATTTTTGTCTCCTTATAACGGACTGTCAATAATAACATTAAAAAATAAAAAACAAATATAAATCAAATCCAGCAGTTAATTAAAGAAATCAAAGCTTAAAAGTCTTTTGGAGGAATAAGAAATTTGAAGATATTATACTTCTCTGTATTTCTTTGAGGAAAACAAGTATGTTTTATCTCTATTTGAAAATAAGTCATGAATCTGTTATAAGAATCTGTTAGAATCTAACTATCACAGACTCAAAGTTCTAAAGCAACCAAGAAAAA
>QNXS01000097.1 GCA_003978865.1 Archaeoglobus sp.
TTTAAATGTAGAAACGGCAAGATACCACGTTAAAAAACTTGAAAGAGCTGGGGTTATTCAGAGTAGTGAAGAAAAAAACAGAATAGTTTACTCTGTTAATGAGGAAACTTTAAAGGTATTTAAGCATATACTGGTTCCCTGACACTCTACATTTTTATTTATATTTAATATTAATTTTTAATTTATTAAATACTTGCTTTAAGAACTCTTTAAACAGCAAAGCTTATATACCATATATCGAACTGCGATAGATATTGAACTTAGATGTATGGTGAGCTGAACATGGACAGAAAAGATAGGGCAATCAGAAAATTCAGAAAGGAACTTAGGTCAGGGGTATACTCCTACTTGATCCTGAAATTCCTTAAGACTGGAGAGCTACATGGTTACGCAATAAGAAAACTTCTGGAAGAACTGAGTTGTGGAAAGTTTGTTCCGAGTGCGGGAGCTCTCTATGACATTCTTAAGAGCCTTCAGAAACAGGGACTTGTTGAGAGTTTCTGGGTAATGGAAACAAGGCCAAGGAAGTGCTACAGGCTCACCAATCTGGGAGAAGAGGTTTTGGTTGAGGCTGAAAAGGAAGTTCGTCTTATAGGTGAAATACTCAACAAACTGGAGGTGAAAGAATGATCGAAACTATTAATGTTTTTTCCGTAGAACTGTCTGTCTCATTGATTCTAATATTTACGGGCGCAATAGTCTATGCTTTCAAGAACAAACCCAACCCCTATGTAGGTGTGAGGATTGGGTATACCTATCTTTCAGAGGAGGCGTGGAAAAAAGCAAATACCTTTGCCGGTATCTTTCTAATGCTGTCGGGTTTTGCACTTCTTCTGCTCTCCGCAATACTCCCTCTCATAGTGTATCTTGCAGTATTTTTGTCCCTTCTCTTATCTCTTGTAGTTTTAAGTTACACAATTGCCAAGAAAGTATACGAGATAGAGGACATAAAAGTACCTGTAACCAACTATAGGGTTGAGAGTGTAAACTATAAACCCTACCTTATACTACAGCTAATTTCGATCTTCATATATATCATTTTTGTAACTGTGGTTTGGGATAAATTACCAAGCACAATTGCAGTGCACTTTAGTATTGGTGGTAAACCAGATATATATACAAACAGATTTTATGGCATTCTTGCAACGTTAGTAATTATGCTTGTAGTTCCTGCACTTACATTCTTCTCATCAAAAGAGCCTCTGTTTGTCAACTGTCACAGAAATCTTGGCTTTCTCACACTAATCCAATGGTTTGTTGTTTTCACAATGGCACTTGTACTGCTGTACAATATACACTTTGTAAGTGTAGAAACGATAGTTGCAGTTTGTATTGGTTTTGTTGCATTCACAGTAGTATGGACGTTCTGGTTATGGAAGAATCGCAGTTGAACAACTGTCGAACAACTGATCATGATTGATCACATTGGTTGATCACGTTGATCACAGATTTAATATACTCTAAATTATACAATAATGGGTATGAAGGTTGGTGTCATATCAAACGTTCACGGTAACCTGAAGGCTCTTGTTGCCGCCCTTAGTGAGATTGAAAAATTGAAGGAGAACGGAAAAAATATAGAAAGAGTTATTGTAATAGGGGTGTTTGGTTACATGCCCTACCCAAAGGAAGTTTACAAACTCCTGTTAAATTCAAATCTGCTATGTGTTAGAGGAAGAATAGACCATTTAATAGCGAAATGGAGTGATATGGATGAAGATAGTAAAAAACAATTTACTGCTGAAGAACCTTTTTTGGCAAAAATCGTCGAGTGGAACTGGGAAAAAATGGGAAGAGATGCAAGAAAATGGATTAGAAATGATGTCCCAGCCTTTCTCTTTGATAAATTCGGAGATAACGAGTTCATTTTTTCTTACGGTAAACCATTTAACATACATTCCGAGGTAAAACCAAAGATGCCACTGTCTTACTATGAAAGTATAATGGCTTCTATAAGGAAAAGTGAAATGCTAATAGTTGCAGGCTATGAACCCTTTATTGCAGAAACAACTTACGGTAAAGTTGTTTGCCCTGGAGGTGCTGGATTACACAAGAAAGGATTAAAACCAAGTTTTGCTGTGATAGATACTACAAACCTCGATGTATCTTTCCATGAATTTAGCTACTCGAAAAAGGATGTTGAGGACAGAATCAGGGAGTTAATGCCTCCAGAGTTTGAAGAACTTGTAAGCTTGTTATATCATGGAATATAAATTATATTTTAATTAAACTTAATTTATACTGTATTTTAATAAAAAATTATTTTGATGTTTATAAGTATGATTTTTGACGGTAACAAGCTCAGAAAGTTTATCTACCAGTCCAGCATAATGCCGGTGATGAAAAAAGATGCAAAGGTGGCAAAGAATCCAGAGAATCCAATCTTGGACAAATTTGAAAGCCAGTACACTGCGGGTGATATAGAAGTTCTCGGTGATATCGAGGCTGTTAGAAGAAGACCGGGAATGTACATAGGCGGTGTGGGTATAAGAGGGTTACATCATCTTCTCTGGGAGATAGTTGACAACTCGATCGATGAAGCTCTTGCAGGTTACTGCAAAAATATTAAGGTGGTACTTCACCGGGACGGGTCTGCAAGTGTGGAAGATGATGGAAGGGGAATACCTACCGAAATGCACGAGCTTGGAAAGTCTGCACTTGAAGTTGTATTAACAAAGCTTCATGCTGGAGGAAAGTTCGATAGGAAAGCCTACAGAGTATCCGGAGGTTTGCATGGTGTTGGACTTTCTGTTGTGAATGCACTTTCTGAGTGGCTTGAAGTAAGGGTATGGCGAGGTGGTAAGGAATACTACCAGAGGTATGAAAGAGGAAAACCTATAGAACCCCTGAAAACGGTTGGAGAAAGTGATAGAACTGGAACTTATATAAGATTTAAGCCGGATGAAGAGATATTTGAAGTTACGGAATTTAGCTTTGAGATCGTATCTCAAAGGCTTAGAGAGTTAGCCTATCTTAACAGAGGAGTAAAACTTGAACTTTACGATGAAAGAACCGGAGATAGAAAAGTTTACTACCACGAAGACGGAATAGTCGGCTTTGTAAAGAAATTAAACTCAGGAAAACCTGCAATTCACGATATAATATACCTGAGCGGAAAAAAGAACGGAACGATAGTTGAAGTAGCAATTCAATTCACGGATACGGAGATAGAGAGAGTACTCTACTTTGCCAACAACATAAATACAGTTGAAGGTGGAACTCATGCAGCCGGATTTAAAGCAGGACTTACAAGAGCAATAAATGAATTTGGAAGAAAACACATGAAGAAGTTTAAACCCTTAAGTGGAGCGGATATCCGGGAAGGCTTGACAGCTGTAGTATCAGTTAAAGTTCCAGAACCACAATTTGAAGGGCAGACAAAAACAAAGCTTACAAACAGTGAAGTTAGAACTGCTGTGGACTCAGTTGTTTACTCCGGAATGCTTGAATGGCTTGAAGAACACTCCAGTGAGGCTGTTAGAATAATAGAGAAGTGTATAGTTGCAAGAAAAGCGAGAGAGGCAGCAAGAAGAGCAAGGGAGCTTGTAAGAAAAAGAAGAGATTCCCTAACACTACCCGGTAAACTTGCAGACTGTTCCTCTAAAAAGCCTGAGGAAAGGGAATTGTTTATAGTCGAGGGAGAATCTGCGGGAGGGTCTGCCAAGCAGGCGAGAGATAGAAGATTTCAGGCAATACTTCCAATTAGAGGGAAGATAATAAACGTTGAGAAATCAGGAATGAATAAAGCAATGAAGAACGGGGAAGTAAAGGCAATAGTTGCTGCTATAGGTGCTGGAATTGGAAAGGATTTCGATATAACAAGAGTTAGATATCGTAAAATTATAATTATGACGGATGCGGATGTTGATGGAGCACACATAAGGACACTGCTCTTGACATTCTTTTACAGGTATATGAAACCACTTGTTGAAAGTGGATACCTTTACATTGCTCAGCCACCACTCTACAGAATAAAGAAAGGAAAAAAAATATACTATGCATACTCAGATAGAGAACTTGAAGACTATTTGAACAGGTTTAAGGGTAAAATTGAAATCCAGAGATACAAGGGACTTGGAGAAATGAATCCCGAACAACTGTGGGAAACTACGATGAATCCTGAGAACAGGTACTTAATTCAAGTTACGCTGGAAGATGCCAAGAAGGCTGATGAGCTTTTCTCGATACTGATGGGAGAGGACGTTGAAGCAAGGAGAAAATTTATAATAGAACATTCTAAGGAGGTTAGAAACCTTGATATTTAAAAATTTAATGTTTAATGTCCTCAGTAAAGTAGCGATAGAAAATTATTAGCTTAATAAAAAGGAAAATAAAAGAAAAATCAGGTCAGATAGATGCAAAAGCCTTCTCAAGTGGAGGAACAACTTGTTTCTTCCTGCTCATTACACCGTCGAGCCAGACACTCTTTCCTTCAAGTTTTGCACCGAATGCCTTCTCAACAACGCTTGGGTTATCCGTGACAACCAAAAGTTCGGTACCTTCCTTCATTATATCTGTAAGCATCAGGAATATACTGTGGTAACTGCCTTCTTCCTTCATCTTCTTCATCTCTTCGTATATCTCGTCAATTCTATCTTTTATCAGATTGAGGTCTACAAGCTCAATCTGTCCAACTCCTACCTTGTTACCGGACATGTTGAAATCTTTGTAATCCCTTGTTATAATATCCCTTGCAGATAATCCATCAACAGCAGATAGTTTTGCCTTAAGATCAATTCCAAACTTTGTTATATCGTCAATTCCAGCAATCTTTGCCAGTTCCTCAGCTACCTTCTTGTCAAGTTCTGTGGTTGTAGCTGATTTGAATATAACAGTATCACTCAGAATTGCTGAAAGCATTAGTCCTGCCATATCTTTTGGTATCTCCACACCTGTCCAATCGAATAAAAGCTTGAGAACTGTTCCGGTGCATCCAACCGGGAAGTTTACGAAGAGAATTGGATTTGGTGTTGTTACATCTCCTATCTTGTGGTGATCTATTACTCCGAGCAACTCTGCTTTATCGAGGTTGTCCGGTGCCTGTGTTAGATCGCTGTGGTCAACAAGAACGACTTTCTTGTTAGCAGCGTCAGTAACAGTTTCTGGAACACTCACACCGAAAGTCTCAAGTGCGTATGCTGTTTCTGGATTTGGCTCACCCTGTTTTGCCGGAACTACATCGTCATCAAGTTTTAAAAGCCCGCATCCCTTTTCTTTCCACTTGTTGAGCAAGTGTGCCACTACTATTGCAGACGCTATGGAATCCGTATCTGGGTTTTTATGTCCGATCACATATATGGGACTCATGGTTAAAATTATTGCAGTGTCGTTATTAATCTTTCCTTTTTGTTTCTCAATAAATACTACCGCAACCCACACCTTTAGGAGTATAAAATAAAAGTGTTAACTGCTAATACTCCAAAAACTCCTTAAACAATAAGCCACGCATACTCTTATGAACAGACACATAACGGTAATAAGTGATCCACCTGAATACAGAGCATTTGATATAGTACTGAGAGAAGAATCAAAAGTTCTCAATTTCACATACACTTTAACTACGGGTATCGATGCTGAGAGGTATATAGAAGAGATAGAAAGAAGTGATGCTATAATACTTTATTCAGAAGATATAAGCAATCCTGTATTAAATGCAATAAAGAATTCTCAGGCTTACTTTGTTTTTTCAAATCTAAGAGAAGTTTTAAGAGGTAACACAGTATTCTTGAGGAAGGCGAGAGAGTACATTACGGTGGGAGGAATACAGAACATAGATAGTCTTGTAAGGCTTGCTCTCTGGGTCTGTGGAGAGAGGATATCTTTTTCGGAGATAGTTGAAGTTCCGTGGTACGGGATATACCATCCGAGAATTGGGACTTTTTCAAGTATCGCAAAGTACTTTAGAGAATATCCGTTTGCATCATGTTCAAAAGCTGGAATCGTTTTTAGCAGGAGAAAGTGGCTGTATGGTCAGGTAGAGGATGCCATGAAACTCGTTAGCGAGCTTGAGTCAAGAATGTTTGGAGTTGTACCTGTGTTTGCACACGATACGATTTCTGAAGAATACCTCAATTGCGTTGACATCATAGTAAACTTTTCAGATGTAGAATATGAAAAATTACTCAAATTCAAAGTTCCTGTCGTAAACCGCAGTTCAGATGGAATTAGAGTATATCATCCACAGTTTCCCGGATTTTCTGAAAAACTCAATATTGATGAAAGAGCGGTGGATGAAGTTGTCGAATCTACAGTAAAATGGATGTATCTCTCCGAAAAGAGAGTAGAGGACATTGTAGTCGGTGTATATCCGAGTTTTAGCTTCCTCAAATTCACTGAGATTAACAGATTACCTTTCAAAGTTGTTGATGTTGGTTCTGCTGAATTTGATTCAACCATAGATTTGGTCTTAGATTGCACTGGAAAGTGTGAATTACCTTATAAAACTAAACTAACTCCGGATTGAACGCATCACAACATTATAGAAAACCTTAATTTACGCACCGTTGCGTTGAATGTCGATGTTTGAAGTTGGTGTTATGAGGAGTGAAGAAGTTGAAGAAGTGATACATCTCGAATACGATGTATTGGGAGTAAGCCCGTTTGTTGCTACTTCCTTGCTACCCGTTAAGAAGAAAGTTATTGTTGCTAGGGTTAACGATGGCATAGCCGGATGTGCAACAGTATGTTGGAACGACAGATTTGAAATTGCATCTCTTGCTGTTAAAAAAGAATATAGAAACGCAGGAATTGGTGCTGCTATAATAGAGAAGTGTTTTGAAGTTGCAAGAGATCTCGGTTTTGATTCTGTCTGGTTGGAAACTCCAGAAAACGGTCCTGTGGAATTTTATCTTTCACACGGTTTTTGCGTTGAATCGCATGTTAGAAATATGTACGGAAACGGCGTTTCTGGGTTAAAAATGGTTAAACATCTAAGTTAATCTTCATTTTAAGCTTACAAGCTCAGTTAAAGCTGAATACCCTAATCGCGTTTATTGTTGCTATAAGAGATGTACCGACATCTGCAAACACCGCTTCCCACATTGTAGCCATTCCTAAAGCTCCCATGCTTATAAGCAATCCCTTAATAACTAAAATCAGGAATATGTTCTGCCACACCACATTCTGAATTTTTCTTGACAGCCGTATAGATTTTGGAATCTTGGATATTTTGTCATCCATTATCACTACGTCAGCTGTTTCTATTGCTGCATCACTACCCATAGCACCCATTGCAACCCCAACGTCTGCCTCAGCGATTACTGGTGCATCGTTCATTCCATCTCCAGCAAATACGGTAGTACCCTCTTTTTTCAGAATTCTGACTGTGTTTACTTTGTCAACTGGCATAAGTTCAGCGCGGAAGTCCTCTATTCCAAGCTTACCAGCCACAACTTCTGCAACTTCTCTGCTATCTCCCGTAAGCATAACAACTCTGCATCCGAGCATCTTCAATTCTTTAATGG
>QNXS01000037.1 GCA_003978865.1 Archaeoglobus sp.
TTACCGTTTACAGTCCATTCATTTATAAATAGATGTTCCCTTATAGATGTAGCCATTAGGTCAAACGCTTTTCTCTCTATTTCAGCGGGATGCATCATGATAAAAAGACGTGAGCAGGTGAATAAAGCTATTTTCACTTTTTAGTTTTTAGCTCTAAAATGTTAGTTTTTCCATACGAAAATAAATTAAAAGTCATTCTTGCTATTACATGGAAACTATTATTATTTAACACCATTTTTATTTGCTTTAGAACTTTGAGGTCTGTGGTAGTAGATTCTAACAGATTCATGACTTATTTCTTCAAATTTCTTCAAAAAGTTAAAAACATGCTTGTTTTCCTTAAAGAAGAGTCATAGGTATAATAAATCTAGTATTTTTAATTCCACATCTTTCTTGTTCCTCCGAAAGACTTGATTTAACGTAATCCGCTAATTGCCTTAGAGCGGGTTGCATATGTTGCTTAACTATTATTTTTTGTTGTCATTCTTGACAGTGCCAAGTTATTTTTATACCAATTATTTAAATATATTTTTAAATAATCTAATCTTAAAAACTTTAAAAATTAAAAAAGTTAAAACGGCAATCGCAATCCAAGACCGCTCTCTATCATTTTCCACCCCATATATAACATTACTATCACAAATATATATTTCAACTTCTTTTCCGGTAGTTTATGTGCAGCTCTTGCACCCAATTGTGCCATTGCGACACTGGTAGCAGCAAGCAGTAGCCCCGATTCAATGTTGACGTATCCTATTAAGTGACCTATTGGCGAGTTAAATGGAATTCCAGCTCTCAATCCGTTGTAGATGTATCCCGCTATTCCACCAAGACTTGTGAATATCATTAGAGCTGTTGATGTGCCCACTGCAAGGTGCATCTCAAATCCGAGTGCTACAACCATCACAGGTACCATTAAAACTCCTCCACCTATACCGATTATTCCTGTAACTATTCCAAGTGGAAATCCCCATGCAGCCCAGACTAATGGATTTCTAACTAAGTTTCTTCTCTCATCCGCAGTCTTTGCCGTTAACATTCTAACTGCTCCAAGTATAACTGCCATACCAAAAAGTATTCTCAGTAAATTTTTTGGAAGTGCTGCAGCAATACATGATCCGATTGCTGCTCCAAACGCTCCGGTAATTCCAAGGACTACAGCTGCTGACCAATAGACAAACTCTCTTTTTGAGTGTGCATACGCACCACTCATAGCCGTTGGAAAGACAACCACCAGATTTGTACCAAATGCTATCATTGTAGCTGTTTGAGGGTTTATACCCATTGCCGTGTAAACCCAGTACTGCACAGGAATCATTATAAAGCATCCGCCAACTCCAAGCAAGCCACTTGCAAATCCAACGGCTATACCGGTTATCAGCAGTACTGCAACTTCCCATATTAAACTCATCATCTAATACCACCGAATTATTTTAAAATCTATACCAGTACATATCATTTTCGTTTAAAAATTAAACCAAGCCAAAATAAAAAATATTACTACAATTTTATATTTTTTTAACAATAAAAACTGGCACTTTTGAAAACCTTATCACACCTTCAGAAACAGAACCTAATAGAAGTTCTTCAAAGCGACCTCTGCCGTGGGAACCCATAACTATAAGCGAGATACCTTCTTTTTCGGTTACCTCAATTATCTTTTTTACAGGGCTCCCATATTCTACAACTGTTTTTACTTCAGCTTTACTAAGTTCGCCTTTCATTTTTTCAAGTTTTTCTGCTGCCTCTTCTATCAACCTTTTTTTGATTTCTTCCTCGAATTCAAGAGCTGTTTCTCCAGCCCAAGCAACACCTTGTGCCATTGCCTCGACCCTCTTTTTGTTAACGACATGGAGAAGTACTACACTCGCAGCAACTCCGTGTTTACAAAGCTCTTTCACGTACTCGAAAGCTCTGTTTGAACAATCTGAAAAATCAGTTGGGTGGAGTTATACGACTAAACATAGTTTATTGTAAATACTCAAACTAAATAAACCTTTCTAATTTAAATTCTAAACTACCTCAACCCAATTATAAGTTGCAAGCCCAGTTTTTGGTTTGTATCTTCCTAAGTCGGATTTGCATGCATAGTAACAAATTGCTTTTTGTTATTACTGTTATTACTCACGAGAGTTTTTGGGATTTAAAGACAATAATAGCAAATTCTGCAAGATTATCGGATTTTAGCTTAGGAAGTATTAATTTAACAACATCTCGACGTAGCATCACTACAGTTTTTGCTTTGGTAAAGTAGTTACAGTTTAATAGTACTATTTTAACTAATATTTGTCCAGCAAAATTACTGATAAAACATGCGAAAATGTGTTAAAAAGGCAAAAATCAAAAGCGAAAGTAAAATAAAAAGAGACCTATAAGGTAAAAACAGATGAATTCAACTAAAACTATAGAAAGCGTAGAAAAAGTTAGAGATGTTATACCTTCTGAATTAACTGACACTTTAAAGTGGATAGAGCAAGTTGAAAAAAGCAGAGTATTTACATTCTGGGATTTTCTCGAGGTGCTAAAGAATCCATTCGTGAAGATTTATGAATACCGACTTGCCAGAGAGATTAAGTCTTTTGAGATGCCAAAACACGTGGCAATAATTATGGATGGTAACCGTAGGTTTGCTAAAAGAAGAGGTTTACCACCAAATGCAGGACATGTTTTTGGATCAAGGAAAGCTGAAGTTGTTCTAAACTGGTGCTGGGAACTTGGAATAAGAAACATAACTGTTTATGCTTTCTCTACCGAGAATTTCAACAGAAGTTGGGAGGAAAAGAGAAGTTTGTTTTCTCTTATTACCAAGGAACTTCAAAAGCTCTCGAAAAATAAAAAAGTTCATAGAAACAGAGTAAAAGTAAAAATTGTTGGCAAAATCCAGCTTCTACCACCCTACGTTAAAGAAGTTATACACGAGGTTGAAACTGTAACCAAAAGTTACGACAGGTTCAAACTAAACATAGCTTTAGCTTATGGTGGGAGACAGGAGCTAATAGATGCAATCAGAAACTTACTCAGGGACGTGAAGTCTGGAGCAATTTCGTCGAGCAAAATTGATGAGAAGATGATAGAAACTTACCTCTATGGGGATTCTGATTATTCAAAAGTTGACTTGCTTATAAGAACGGGGGGTGAACAAAGACTTTCAAACTTTTTGACTTGGCAAACTGCCAACAGCGTCGCCTGCTTCCTTGATGTTTACTGGCCAGAATTTAGGAAAATTGACTTACTCAGGGCGATCAGACTGTGGCAGATTAAAGCAGGAATCAGATAATAAATTATTATTAACAATTTTTGCTTTTTTGTGTTTAACGGTTTCCATAAATCTATTCCTCAACTTTCTGGCAACTTTTATTTTTACGGGATTATTGAGTCCCCTGAGCAGTATAATATCCATATCTATTTCGGGAATTACTCCATCGACTCCATATCCAAATACTTCAGTTTTCCTGTTACTAAGTTCATCTACGGGTTCAATTTTAGCTCCCTCAACTTTTACACCAAGCTCATTAAACACAACTCTTTTTATAGGTCTCCTCATGCCAAATTTTTCAAGCTCGTCAAGTATCTCTCTGCCTCCAACCTTAGCAACTTTTCCGTGTGTAAGAACTATTACTCTATCCGCCCAGCTTTCCGCAAACTCGACATCGTGTGTTGTAATTATTACAGTCTTTCCAGCTTCATTCAGTTCCTCTAAAACGTTGTATATCTCAAGAATTCCTCTGTGATCGAGTCCCGCAGTTGGTTCATCTATAAGCAGTACATCGGGGTTTACAGCAAGAACTCCGGCTATAGCTACCCTTTTCTTTTGTCCCAGACTCAGACTGCTGGGGCTTCTATCTTTAATCTCCACTATATCAAGGGCATTCAGGCTCCAAAGAACTCTCTTCCTAATTTCGTCTTCATTCATCCCGAAATTTCTCAGAGCAAAAGCTACATCATCGTAAACTCTTGGTAGGAATACCTGATCATCTGGATTTTGGAAAACAATACCCACCTTCCTTCTTATAAGCCTCTCATTTTTTTTGTTAACCTCCAAACCGTCAACTACTATTCTACCTTTATAATGCAGAAGACCTGCCATACACATTAGAAGCGTTGTTTTTCCACTTCCGTTTTCTCCGAGGATTGCACACTTTTCACCCTTCTTTACAGTAAAAGTTACACTCTTAAGAGCGTTTACACCATCAGGATATGAAAAGTAAACATTTCTGACATCTATCATGTTATCCACTACCATATCCAGCACCCCAATCTGACGTCAAGCAAGATCATCATGGCACACAGAAAAATTGAGAATGTAAGCCCAATATATTCGAATTTTCCAAAGTTTCTGTACTTAACAATCTGCTTGGAAGGGTCGTACCCCCTTGAAGTCATTGCCATGTATATTCTCTCTGCCCTGTCGAGAGACCTCAGCAATATTATTCCAGCAGCAGTACCCATATTGTAAACTTTCTTTCTCCAGTTCAAACTCTTTGAAAAAGCATTTTTGGACTTCATGGCTAAAATTAGAGTTTGAAATTCGTCTGCAAGGACGTCTATGTATCTGATCATAAGAACGACAAGTTCCACCACGACTGAAGGAATTCTTAACCACGACAAGGCTGCTGAAAAATCGTGTATTGGTGTCGTGGCAATGGTTATAAGCAATAGGCTCGTACAGGCCAGAACTTTCAGCATTATGAGTGTTGATAGCCTTAGTCCCTTTTCAGTTGCAGTAAAGAATCCAATTCTAAAAACCGGTTTTCCCGGAACTGTGAACATTAGAATCAGGAATATCACAAAGGCTACATAACTCGGGTAAACAAGCTTTTTTATGGGGACTCCAAGCCTCAGTAAAATTATAAAATTAAATATAGCTACAGCAGCTGGTATAAGCGGGTCTCTTAGAGCAACAATAGTAAATAAAAACATAATGCAGGATATTACTTTAACTCTGCCATCTATCCTGTGAAGCCATGTAACCTTTCGGGTTTTTATGTTTAGGATCTCCATTTTCTCAGATACCTCCCGAATATTAGGAAGATAAAGAAACCCAACGTCGTTCCAAGTCCGTTTACGGCATCTCCTGTAAGCCAGCTGATCAACTTGGTTCACCTCTTTGACTCTCCAAACAGCTCCTCCCAGAAGTAGCCTACTATAAATCCGCCCACAATCCCTGCGAGTGTGAATCCTATTGGCTCTAAATTTTCTGGAATGGCTGGGAGAACCTCTTTTGGTTTCACGTGGGAGTTGGATATTGCTATACTCTCTACTATGTCATCTGTACCCTCAAGCTTACCTTTTGTATGTCCTATATAACTTGATATAAGTATTGCAAATACCAGAACTGCCATAATTCCTGCTGCGTAAACTGTAAACTTATCCATGAACAACACCTCTCAGAACATCTGGCCTGTTTTCTGCTATGTAGCTAACAACTCCCGCCGTGAATGCGAACTCACCCACAGCTATTGGTATCTGAGTTGGTCCGTATCCCATGAAGTAAAGCCACCAGTGAAGGAGTACAGAGTGAGGGTTTAATCCAAGTGCCAGTTCAAGGGCTGAAGTAACGTAGGTCATCATATCTCCTATAAAACCCGCCATTCCAGCTGCAAACCATAGCGGGGTACTACCTTTAAAAGCTCTATATGTGCCATACCCCGTAAATGTACCGACGATACCCATAGATAGAGTATTTGCACCAAGTGTTGTTATTCCCCCATGCCCCAAGAATGCTTGGAAGAAGAGAGCTATGCTCGATATAACGACAGTCGCAAACGGGCCAACTACTATTGCAGCCATGGGCGTTCCAACGGGATGTGAGCAGGAGCCTGTAACGGGAACAGGTATGTGCCAAACGGAAATGACGAATACAGCAGCGCCCATCATTGCAAGGGTCGGTAGATACTTCGGATTCTTTGTAGATTTCTTTTTTATTTCCCTAATACCTAAAATCCAGAATGGTATACATACAGCATACCATACAAAACACCAGCTAAGAGGTAGTATTCCATCAGATATATGCATACATACACCTCCACTTTGTTTGATTTACTTTCAAGATAATTTGACTAAGGTTGGTATATATAATTTATCATCGTCAATTGTTGAAAATAACTATTAGACTATATTACTAAAGAGAGTCAGCTATACTAAAAGATAAAATATTAACTATTGGATAAAACTAATTTATATTTTAAACATATATAAAATTAATTGCATAGATATTTCGAAAGTATAATATATCGTAAAGTGTATGCACACTTAGACATGTACAACAAAAAAGCAGTATCTCCTGTAGTTGGGTTCATAATGATTGTTGCGATATTAGTCTGTTTTATGGCTTTACTTCAAAGTCAATTTTTACCTATGTGGAACAAAAAAGTCGAGAGAAAAAGCCAGTCAAGATTGATTTCTGAAGTGTCTAAAATACCGCACATACTTACTGGATCCACTTCAACACCGTTCAAACTTGATCTTGGGACGATATATCCCAAATACCCTTTTCTTTTCTCTCCCCCACCGACTGCTGGTTACATTAAATTTCTGCCCGAAAACGTAACGATAAATGCAACAATTTCTGGAACAAATCAGAAGTACAATGTGAGTTTCAAAACCTATGCTATTTTAGTCCATCCGTTTTACGTTTATTCGCCAGACATACAATTGATTTATGAATACACTACAGTTTTGGAAAATGGGAGCAATTATTACAAAGCTATACCAGTTGTTAATCAAACCGCTTTTTCGAAAGCTACGATCTGCATACCCATTATAAATTCAACTTACAAAGTTATTTCTGGTGTTACAGTACCTCTTAACTTTTATCTCATAAGTAAGAGTTATGGAATTTCACTTGATAACGTTAACGTGACGTTTGAAGTTAAAAACCCAGACTACTGGAGATCTATTCTTGACAGTATATACGGGCGATCTAACGTCAGCGTTAGCGGAAATACAGTTACAATCCACGCAGGAAAAATAACACTTTATACACCTGCATGGGTCGTAAGTGCTACAAACTCAAGTATCAGGGTAAATAGAACGATTTATGCTGTCGTTCCGCTTAACAATCCTGTTTACGTTGGTGTAGGTAATGTCGCTCCAGTGAACGTTATGGTTGTCGACAACTTTGGCAACCCTATTAGCGGAGTTACAATTAATTCAACTGTGAAGGGTACTAACGTGAGCGTTTTACCATCAACGTCAGAAACAAATCTGCAGGGTGTGGCAACTTTCTATGTTGAAGGATTGAGTTACGGCAATGAAACCATCAACTTTACGGCAGGCAAAGTGAACAGCAGTGTTGAAGTGCATGTTTTTGCTTTACCCGCTCCAGTGACTCCTACGGTGTCAAGCATAAGCCTTAAAGGAAATCTAACGCTATACAGCTATAA
>QNXS01000053.1 GCA_003978865.1 Archaeoglobus sp.
TTAGATGTGCTTGAAGTTGAAGTATTTACAAACTGTGCTCCACTTACTGAAATGTTGATTTCGTCAGCTACAAAGTAACCACCTGTACTCGCATTGAGCTGAATTGGAGTGTTAACTCCTGCGAAAAAGTTCGTTATGTTTGAAGTTAGATTAACGTTCGTTGCGTTGAAAGTTGTGTTTGCTGTATTCACTAGCGTGGGATTAGTAGTATTATTATAAAACTCTGCGCTTATCAGATAAGGACTAGCACTAGCAGATGCATTGAATGTAGTGTTGATATAAACAGTAGTAGTACTATTACCTCCAAGAGATATGTTTATCCAGTTATAGTTCGTTGTTTTAGTTACGGTGAACGTTTCGGTGACAAGAGTACCAGATGTTGTATAATTAAATGTACCATTGGTCACAACCACTGACGAAGGTATTGAAACGTTAACCGAAACGTCAAATGCTGTTCCGTTATTAGCAACTATCCGTATTGGTGTAGTAACGTTGGCGAAGATGTTAGTTACGTTCGTGGTTACGGTTGCAGCACTCACAGCACTTACTGCACCCATTGCTACCAGTAGAATCGCTATTGCCGTTATTCCTTTCAAAACTTTTTCATTCATCACGTTATTTTGTGACGGGAGTTGGATTTATATGTTACTATAAATTGGAGGGTTAATAAGAAGTAATGCCAGTTAGCAAATCACAACAATTGTAGAATGTGATATAACTCTCCAGCTCTGCACGATCGAAGGTGTCAAGATAAACACCAGTAGTTATAGAATGCTATAAAACTCTCCAACCCTGAACTGAAATAAGAGCTATTAAAATGAAATCTATTCCACTCTTCTTTAAGCCTGAAAAAGAGCTCTTCTACAGCATTTCTATCAGGGTTTCATGCTATTTTAATCCTAACCTTTGCTCGTTTATACCAGAATTAACAACAATTTTTATTTTTTCACATGCTTAAAATTCTTCAAGAAAACGTAAGCTTCAAATCTATTTGCTTTTAGAAGTCTAAATAGCAACATTCTTTTGGATTTACATCTTTAGATTTATCTATTAACCTTTTCTTCTTTCTTTTTTAAAACTTTGAGTCTGTGGTAGTAGATTTAACAGATTCATGACTTATTTCGTCGAATAGAGATAAAAACATGTAATATTTTTAATTCTATATCTTTCTTGTTCCTCCGGAAAGAATTTTGTGGATTACATTGAATGCTAATGTTGTATTTCTTTATTTATTTTTTTTGTTGCTATTTGACAGTGTATTATCCCATAAGTAAATAAAAATATCTTTAAGAAAAAATATTAAGATAAATTGAAATACAAGTTTATTAAATTTTTAAATATGTAGAAAAAATAAATAATGTGAATAAAGAACGAAATTAGTTGAAAAATCAATTACAGGAAAAAAGCAAAAGGGAATTCGAATATCCAATTGTTAGACTTCCCCTTAGAGTTTATTGATATTCTACTATTAACTCTATTCTAAAAGAGAAACTTAAAGAATTGCTAAATAATTTATAAAAGTGCTCCGGCCGGGATTTGAACCCGGGTCACGGGATCGAGAGTCCCGTATGATTGGCCGGGCTACACCACCGGAGCTCTAAGTAAAGCACCACGTTTCTGGATTGTATATATCTCTTTCGCTCTATTTTTAATCAACTTCCACTCTAACAGTTACAAACATAGGCCCTCTAACATCTATCTTTCCGTTTGTTGAAACTATATAGTTTCTAACGTTATCCTGAAGTTTTACGTTTATTTCGCTTAAACTTTCGATAACTCTCACTCTGATTTCTCCGCCTGTATTTTTTGCAGCACACTCCTCTGCAAAACTGCCAGCCTTGTAAGCAAATCCATCTATGTATCTTATTCCAGTAGGAATGCCATCTTCAAAGTACTTCATCCACTTCTCACTCCTTGGTAGCCCATATATACTTCCGTTATAGACAACTATTTCATTGGCATAAGCAGGACCACATAATCTCGTATTCTTTTCCTTTTCAAAGACTTCAACTCTTACATCTCTACCATATATCTTTCCTGCCCACGCTTCGAAAGAACATGGACTTGGCTCATTTGCATTCTCCTCAGCAACTTTAATTACTGATCTCGCAATTTCCATTCCTATAACACTTTTAGGAACTTCATCAATTTTAATAGCTCTTGCTATATCCAGATCATCTATTCTAATCCCACCATAGAACTGAGGATAAACTAACTTTCTGACGTCCGAGTAGTTGTAAAGGATCATAGCGAGTCTTTCAACCCCAAGACCGAGATTCATTACTGGATACTCAATGTCGTACTGGGACAGGGCTGTTGGTGAATATATGCCAAAAGTTGCTATCTCTATCCATCCATCACTATACTTTGTATTGGTTCCAACGAGTGCCGGATGATATGCAAACACTTCAGTCTGTGTACCGGGAATGTAATACTTACTTCTCTTTTCATCCAATCTGAACTTAAATCTTTTAAAACCAAACTGCCTCAAAAGACTCTCAGCAACAGCCTTTCCATCGTCAACGCTAACGTTCTCGTCGACAACAACACAGCTTGCTGAAAAGTACGTGTAAAGCCTTGTAGCGTCTTCACCCTGCTCTTTTCTGAAGCATCTATCAACACTAAATAGTTTTATTGGCAGAGGGAGCCTGTCTGCAACTCTGCTCAAAGTTAGAAACCACCCCGTTGTCATATGACTTCTTAGCGTTAGGTTTGTGGATTCTGGTTTTAACTCTTTAAATTCTGGAAAAATCATGTCTATTACGCTAACAGCTGTTGCATCATCCACATCAATCGCATTTGCCACTTCGTAACTTAAGTCATCTCCGTCTATTCTACCTTTCTTGTAACTGTGAAATACTTCCCTCAACCTTTCAATTTTTTCCTCATTTATGTCTCCTACCACACTCCTAAGCATTTTCACTTTTTCTGCTGATATTCCTACATTCGGCTTTGGTAGAGACGCCAAGTAAAAACATCTATCAAGAACTGCCAGAGCTTCTTTGCCGAACTGCTTTTTAACGTGAACGTCCTCGACTATCAGCGGGTTTACTACCTCTGCAAAACCAAGCCTGAGATATGCCTCTCTCAGTTTCTGTACAGTTGAAAAAAGTGGATGCTCTTTTCCAAACTCATAAAACAATCGGGGGTATTTGCTATTTAGATCTCTCTCTGCCAGAATTTTTCTGCCATCTAACCAAGCTCTTTCAAAGTTACTTTCTACGATTTCTCTGTACTTCTTAGCATTAAATTTCATCGAGAGAGTTTAGGAAGGAAGCTGTATTTATCTTTGCCTTTTCAGACAGTTTGCAATTTCATCCCTGTTAGCTTCGGGACAATCAAGTAGCCGAGAATGTGGCTTTATATCTATCACTGGTGTTCCATCATAGGCATCTAAATTTTTTACATATATCTTATTCTTCAAAATTTTTTCAAGCTTTACAGTGGATATTGCAATAGGGTTTGGTCTTCTGGGAGATCGAGTTGCAAAAACTCCTCTCAATTCCTTATCAAAATGTGGTTTAACTATTAGATTGTAATCTTTTGACAGATGAAAGTACATCAGAACTATTATGTGAGAAAATCTTTCAAGTTTATAAAGTCCTTTCTCAAATGGTGGAAATATCTCTATTTCAACAGTATAGTCCTCCTCAGCAAACACAGGTTGAAATGGAAGTTCCTTTCTCTGATTATGCACAACACCTATTGGTTTCACTTTAAATTCGAACTCCATCATCAACACCTACAGGTACATAGCTTCAACACCGGTCTTACCATCTCCAAAAAGATGATTTAACTGCCATATTATATACAGTTTGCACTTGAACACCTCTCTGAGAGCTTCAAATAATCTGGACTTGGTCAGTTCCTCCAAATAAACAGGCATTGAGAAATCTATCCTCTGAATGGATGTATCATCAGGTAGCATCCTAAACTCAGCATTTCTGAAAAGCAAATCCATCTTCCACCTGAAGATTACTTCTTTTTTCTTTTTTGGTGGTAAAGAGTGCAGAGCTTTGTAATGCTCCTCTGCAAAAACGAGCCCGCTAACTACGAGAATCATATCTTTTCCTTTTGGCATAACTATATCACTCACCTGCCCGGAGTTGAGCGGGAACTCAACTACGTAGTGCCACTCAGCAACTTCATCTTCAATCTCGTTCTTGAATATTCCCTCACCTGTTACCCAGTCTTTAACTTCTCTGCCTATCTCACCAGAAATGCTCATAAAATCTAAATTATAGGCGTAAATATAGCTTTTTTGGATTGCGGATGTTCAACTTTTCAAAAGTACAAACCACCCAAGTTGTTTTAGGTTTTTACTTCGAAGATAAACAATGGCAAACGGCAAGTTTATATTGTTTTATGCACGAAAGCAGTTATGCCGGGTATAGTACCTCACAAGCACTGTATAGTCTGTGGAAAAGCAATAGAGCCTGACAAAATTTACTGTAGTAAGGAGTGCGAAATTGAAGCCGAAAAAGAAAGAAAGAGACAGAGAAATCTAATGCTAATAATGTTTGGATCTATGTTCCTTATGCTGCTACTGGTAATATTCGTAAGTCGTTAATACATCAAAATTCCTTTATTTTAAACTCCAATTCTTCATCTATCAACTTTCTGAGAAGATCGTTTATTTTGTTCTCGGTGCATACAACTATTACACCGCCACCATGATGGGCAGCTTCAATACAGACCTCCTTTGCTCCAAAGAATATTGGTTCAACCCCGGCTTTTCTGCAGGCTACAAGTGCTTCAACCCCTATTGCCAAAACCAAACTTCTCGGTCTACTCTTTATTAAATTTCTAAGTTCTTCTATTTTCACTTTTCTGCTGCCTCCTTCACCAACATCAGGAACCTTTACAATTATTATTTCACCTTTTTTTGGGGGTTTAAACCATCTTGTCGCCTTAATCAGCACGTCCTCTCCATCTTTTGCGGACGTTAGTGCTACACCATTACCATCTTTTTCAGCTTTGGCATATGTATATCCATCCTGAAACCAATAAACAACTTTTTCTCCCTCCCTTATGTTCCCAGATGCAAGAGCCACTATACTCCTTGAAAAAAGTTTCTTGGTCAGTTCCTCACTGAAAAGGTATAAATCCAGCAAATTTTTTGTCAACCACTCCGTTCCTCTATCAGTAACCTGATAGTAGCCTTTTCTTATCACAATTACAAACCCTTCAGCAATAAGATCTTTAAAATGCTCGGATATCGCTTGAGGAGTTAAGCCAAATTTCTTTGCAAGATCCCTCTGACTACAATCTTTGTTCTTTACGAGCTCTGTTAGTATCAGCAATCTCATAGTCTCTCTTCTATTTAGCAGAACGTTCATTGACTAACCTTCGCTAACCGAAATATATATAGCTTTTTTCTGACCATTTAGTTTTGTAATTATTTGTAACGATTTATAACAATTTATAATGTAAATATGTATGCTACTGTATGTATACGTATAGGTTTAAAGGAAAATTATTTCTACAGTATGTTCATAATTTGCACAGCTGCTGGCAGCGGGTGGTGAGAATGCATAAGGAAGAGCTTGTACTTTTGCATTTGACTTTATTCCACATGAAGAGGTTTTTTGAAGAGGCGGGAATCGCAAACGGACACTTCAAGATATATGAAGAACTTGGAATCCAGCCAGTACATATACATAAAAGCAAGGCGGAACACAAAAAAGCTATTTTAACTTTGTGTAAAGGTTTGTCAGACATCTTTAAAGAGAGGCCTCCCGAAGAATTTCTCAAAAACCAGAGGGTTAGGGAGCTTCTTGAACTCATTGCCCTTCGAAGTTGAGAGCCATTATATACGCGTCTTCCCCGTCGCTGTAGTAGTTTGGAGTGACACCGATAATTTTAAATCCCTTTTTTTTATATAGTTCCTGAGCGACAAAATTTGACGTTCTGACCTCGAGCAAAACTTTCCTTTTACCCCTTGTCTTGCACCATCTTATAGCTTCATCAAGCAGTTTTGAACCGATGCCAAGACCTCTGTATTCTTTCTTAACAGCTATTGACATTATTTTTGCATTTCCTTCTTCTGTCTCCATCACCGTTACATATCCTACAACTTTCCTGTTGATTTCAGCAACAAAGATGACACTGCCGTACTTCAGGTATAAATAGACATCATACGCAGCGTTGCTGGGAGAGAAAGCCTCTTTATCTATTTGTAAAACATCCCAGTAATCCTTTGACAGGTACCTACGAATTACCACAGATATCATTATGGTATATTCTTTATATCGCTGAAGTAAATATAAATTGTGCATCCAGAAACTGTAGCCGAGTATGTATCTGCCTTTGGTAAGGCGGTTGAACTTTGTTCAGGTTACTATGCTGAAGTAGCTAAACTACTGCATAAAGCCGGGAAACTTGTATGTGTATGTGATATAAATGAAGAAGTAAGAAGCAAATTTTCCAAACTCGGAATAAAGTTTGTGGTGTGCGACATTTTTGATCCATGTTTAGATATTTTGGAATACTGCAGAAAAGCTGATGTAGTGTATTCAATACGGCCACCTCCAGAATTATGGAATTCAATAGCAAAGCTTGCTGAGAACTGTAACTGTGTATGTGTGATAAGACCTATGAAGTTTGATCTGTGCAACGTTAAGGGTTTTAAGCTTGAATACTACAAAGATGAGATATTTTACGTTTCTCGGGTTTGAACTTCAAACTACGGTGAATTAAAATGTAAAATTTATATTCAACCACCACTGCCATGCATCGATGAAGGTGGTGTGCCAATACTGCGGGAAGGTCGTTCACATAAGCGAGGCAGCTGGATGGTTACTTGATCACTGGCTTGGATACAGATTTACGGAGGATGAAGTAAAAAAAGTTGGTTTATGCCCGGATTGCATGCGCGGTATAGCCAGTAAGAGCCTTTGCTAATGCATAAGTACAAGTTACTACCAAACTACCCGTAGCTTAAGCCATCACTGAAATCTCTAAAATCAAGATTTTTATTGTATTTTATCCAGTAGCCGAATGTAGGAACGCTTTGCAAACATTTAAGCTTCCTCCACCTGATACCTTTCTGCATTACAAGTACCTTGAGTGTTACAGGCATAGCTATTGACTTGAAGCTTGAAGGTTCTTCACTTTCATCCTTCCCTATAGTATTAAGTAAGAAGTATCTGTAACTTGTAAAACCTGTTACTACCATTTCTTCTCTTTCTGCAGCTTCTATTATTGCTGTAAAATCAACAGGTGCCGAAATTGCTCTTTTTCCGGCAGATGTATATGGATTATGGCTAAAGCTACCTCTGCTGAAACATGCAAGTCTTAACTTTCTGGTGTAGTATTCCTCAACCGGCAAACCGTAATCAATTACCAGCATGTATCCCTCTTCAATCTTTGAGGCTATCTCTTCAGCCTTTTTAACAGCATCTGTACACACAGCAAAAGAGTTTGCTTTGATATAGGGTTGAGCGTAATCCAAGAATTCCTCTAAGTCATCCAATTCGTCTAAAACCTCTTTGAAGTCTCCATCATACTCCACACAAACCTTCTTTCTGTTTTTTACGATGTGGAACGGTAGAGAAGTGAAATATTCATCTGCTACAACAACACCTTCAAATCCTTTTCTGATTTTTTTCTCATCTCCAAGATAATTTAAAGTTATTACCTCCCCACTCTCAAACATGTCCTCAACCGCACACTTTATAGCAGCATGTCTTATTTTTCCAACCTCAAAATCATCATAAGGTTCAGAACTCATAATCTCTACATCACCTTTTACATAGTAACCCGCATCGGGGTGGTACAGGTTTGCCCATACAAAGTCTCTGAATGACACTCTTCCTCTGTTCCTGATAAAGCTGGCTATTATACTCCTCCTTCTCTCAAATTCTTCCATGAATTTATCTATAAGACTGAGATTATAGTCTGTAGTTTCAAGGCTCATAGAGAAATACACCCTGCTTTTTTATCAACCTTCTACTACCACAAAACGGGCAGAACATGTTTGGAATGTGCATTGGTCCCGAGTAGCCAGTAGTTCGCCGGACTATTATGTCAAATTCCGAACCGCACCTAGTGCAGTAAAGGTGCTCAAACTTCATAACTTAATGTTGTAGCTCATTTGTAAAAAAGATTCTGGTTGTCTACTAATGATAGTGTTAACTTAAGTGTTAACTTAATACCTCCAATAACTGATTTGGTCAAAAGTCATTGATAAGTTGGAAAAGAGGAAATCTAAGAAGTCTCCGGTAAGGAATGGACAACACCTATAGAAGTCTGGCAATGTTTTTTGAATTTTCAAAGCATAGCGGTTCATAAACTTT
>QNXS01000033.1 GCA_003978865.1 Archaeoglobus sp.
ATAAAGTTGATTCTGAGTACGTCAAATCTGTCAAAGAAGAAAGGGATGTTGGCTTTTCCAAGCCTGATGATTACAAATGCGGTGAAAACACCGATTACAAGAGATGCAAAAACAGGAATAATTGCCATATCTGTAATAACTCTTCTCCCGAATTCGTCGAAAGGACGCGTTTTACCTAAGAGATATATAACACTCAGATAGAGTGAAGTTTCGGTTACATTTTCAACTTTTGTTCTCCAGCGAGATGTTGCTTGATAAAGCCCGTAAGCAGAAATCAACGCTACTGTTGATTTAAGCAAAAATACGGTCATATACATACAGAAGTTTGATTTATAATTGTAAACAGCATAGGTTAAAAGGTATACCGACAGGATAGTGTAGAATATTGCTATTGATGTCAGAACTTTCTCTCCGCCCAAATAGTTTCTTGGTGTTTCCAGACTACAACCTACAACACCTGTTATGATTAAGACCATACATATTGAGTAGTTGAAGAACTGTAACATTCAAGCACCTCCGGTTTTTGAAATATTGTTGTATCTACTCCTTTTACCTTATTAAAGATGTTTCTATTAAAGCCCGTACAAACACAGCATCAACAGTACAGCTGTTAATAATTAAGAAGGTTAATAATAATTAAAAATAACTAAAAATAAATATGTGTTAAAAATTAAATTAGCAAATTTCATCATCTCTTAGATAACAGCTTGGATCGCTTCCCCACAGATCCCCCGCTCTCAAAGCTCTCAATCTGAATCCACCACACCACTCTTTAAACTTGCATTTCCCGCACCTGCCCCTCAAGTATTTTGTCTTGTTTCTCAGCTTTATCAGTAGTTCATCTCTTGGATTGAGCCAGATTTTGCTTAGAGGTGTTTCTTTCACATTACCGCATGTGTAGTCCCACCAAAACTGGTTCGGGTGCACGTACCCCTCTGCATCAACGCAGGCAATCCTATTTCCGCTGTTATCTCCACCTCTAAATCTCAGAAACTCGAGTACTTTTTCTGCTTTATCCTCCTCACCACACTCTTTAAGTTTCAAATGAAGGTATACTCCATCCGCAGGATTGTCAACCGTTAGAATCTCTGTTACGTATCCGCTATCGTAAAGTTCCAAAGCTTTGGAGATCAACCAGTCTATTAACGTTCTTCTCTCATCATTGCTTATATCCTGATCAAAACCAGCTCTACCGGATGGAACAAGGTGATACAGACAAAACCTCTGTATATCTTTTTCTGCAAGCAGATCTATAACTGCTGGCACATCCTTCAAATTGTACTTTGTAACTGTGAACCTTATTCCAGTCATTATTCCGGCATCTCTTGCGTTTATCAATCCATTCAGAGCTTTTTCAAAGGCTCCTCTGACACCCCTAAACATATCGTTTGTTTTTTCCATGCCATCTATGCTCACACCAACGTAACTAAATCCGGCATTCTTCAATCTTTCAGCCACTTCTTCTGTTATAAGCGTTCCATTGGTTGATAGAGAACATGGAATTCCTCTCTCTACAGCATACTCCGCTAACTCAAAAATATCTTCTCTTAGCAGGGGTTCTCCACCACTCAGTAGTAGAACGGGAACACCTATTTCTGCAAAGTCATTTATCATCTCCTTAGCTTCATCCGTGCTTAACTCTTTAACACTCCTTCCGGCGTTGGCGTAGCAGTGAACGCACTTAAGGTTGCACCTTAGGGTTGAATTCCAGACAACGACAGGAATTGGCTTCTGGCTGATCTCCCTGAACTCTCTGCTCAGTCCATCTCCTTTGTACGTCAGATGCTTGGATACGGTAGCCTTACCTGTGAGCATTTTCGTGAATGCAATCATGAGTTTAGTTTTGCACTATGGTATATTACTGTTTAGCATAGATTTGATACACGGCTCACCTGAGAATCATCTAAAAATTATTTTTAGTTCTCCTTCATTGAACTTAGCACTGGATGGTTCTCTTATGGCAAGACTTTGAGGCAGGAAAATTATCCTTTTCCACTGTCCAGCAACTATTACCAACTCTTCCCCCCTCTTGAACAGCTTTAGATTCTGTTTTTCAACGAAAGGCGTTTTTATTTTTAAAACAAATTTGTCATCCTCCTTTTTTATAACCATCGGCTTACCCTCATGGAAGATTTTTAGTGGGTTCTCACTACCGTATATCTCTTCAGCTATATCTCTGAGTAGTTCTCCCGTAACTTCTGTTGACTTGAATTCAACTTTCATTACAGGAATCGGAAACTTTTCCCTGATTTCCATAAGATACTCCCTCTGAATTTTTAACCACTCGGAAAAGTAATCTCCTGCAACTTCAGGAAAAATTTTGTTGACAACAACACAGTCCACTCTGTATCCAAAAAGGTTCAGATAGGTAAATGCTCTCTCTGATTCTCTTATAACCATTTTTTCGGGATTCATGACTATTCTTACACTTGTATCTCTGCTTTCAAGTATATTCTTAAGTTCACTCATCCTCGTGTAAAGTTCCTGAATTTTATCAAGCACTTCATCGCTTGGCAAAGGCAAATCCATCAGTGGTTCTGCTATTGGTTTTATAATCTTCAATACTTTTCTTTCTATTCCGAAAAACCTGTTCATGTACCACTTGGCAACCTCAGGAACGCTGAGAAGTCTCAGAGTCTCACCTGTAGGAGCACAGTCAAGAACTATAGCATCGTACTCACCGCTTTTATAGAATTTTAGAAGGTGCAAAAGACTTGCGAGCTCATCAAATCCGGGAAATATTGCAAGTTCCTCCGCAACAACATCTTCTATACCCTGAGATCGGAAAAATAACGACAGATACTCCTTTATTGTACTCCAGTGTTTTTCCAGCTCGTACTCAACATTAACTTCCATCCCCTCAAGATTTTTTGCAATTTTTGTCGGGAACGGATCAAGTCTTACACCAAAAGAGTCAGATAAACTGTGTGCAGGATCAGTAGAAATTACAAGAGTTCTGTTACCGAGTTCCGCGCTTTTCAAAGCTGTTGCAGCTGCTATTGTTGTTTTTCCAACTCCACCCTTACCTGTAAACAGAATAATTCTGGTCATCAGCACTGCTTTATCTGACTGCATATAAATTCGAGCTAAAGCATTACCGAAACTTTGAAGTACTGATTTGATCTTTAACCAAACCAATGCCCGATGCTAAGGACTTCATAGAGGTCATAAAACCCAAGCAGACAACTTTGTTGATGGTTACCTGTGTTGTGGCTTATACGATAGCTCTCAGGTTGCATGACAGGCAGTTCTCTCCTGAAAATTTTATTATAACCTTTATTGCCACAGTTCTGGCTGTTGCCGGAACGACAGCTTTGAACATGTGGCTTGATGGAGACATAGACGCACTGATGTGCAGAACTTGTAGCAGACCCGTACCATCTGGAAGATTGTCCACAAAAGGTTGTGCTGTTTATGGATTATCCCTTTTCGGACTTGGATTTATTCTTGGATTGCTTGTCGGTATTAGTTTTTCAATTGTACTGTTTTTAGGTTTATTCTTTGATATAATTGTTTATACAGTTATGCTGAAAAGAAAGAACCCGTATTCGATCGTGCTTGGGGGTTTAGCAGGAGCTATGCCATGCCTTGCCGGATGGACAGCTGCTGCTGGAGGCATAGAGCTAGCCGGAATTCTTGCCGCTGCTATAATTCTTCTGTGGATTCCGGCACATATATGGTATCTTTCGATGTACTACGAGGATGACTACAGAAATGCAAAAATACCCATGCTACCGCTTGTAGTGGGAATGGAAAAGGCATCATGGGCAATAGTTGTCAGCGTTGCACTGATGCTTGTGGCTGTATCAGTTCTGTTCTTTGTAGCGCCACTCGGTATTATTTACCTGATAATTTCCGCCTGTACAGTAGGACTTCTTTTAATTAAAGCCATCAATTTTGCCAGATCACCAAGCAGAGAGAGAGCGAAGAAAATGTACAAGTTTGCAAGCATAACTCTCGGAATTGTGTACATAGCAATGTTCGTTGGGGCAGTGTTAGGCTAACTCCCATAAGATTTGTAAAATTTAGAGAAAACAATCATATACAACCATAAACAACTAAGAGTATGAACACGGAAATTGTATCAGTTAGTGGCAGAGAGATACTTGACTCACGGGGTAACCCCACAGTGGAAGTTGATGTAACTCTGAAGTGTGGCGCATTTGGCAGGGCTGCAGTTCCTGCGGGTGCCTCAAAAGGAAAGCATGAAGCGTTGGAGTTGAGAGATGGGGGAGATAGATTCAAAGGTAAAGGCGTAAGAAAAGCTGTGGAGAACGTAAACACCCTAATAGCTGCAGAAATAAAGGGAATGGATGCATTGAACCAGCCAGAAATAGATAGAGCTATGATAGAACTCGATGGAACTGAAAACAAAAGCAGACTTGGAGCAAATGCAATTCTCGGTGTTTCAATGGCTGTTGCAAGAGCGGCTGCAAATGCAATTGGTGTTCCACTCTTTTTGTATCTGGGTGGTGCATGTTCAAAACTGCTTCCAGTACCAATGATGAATATACTCAATGGTGGTGTTCATGCAAACTGGCAGGGTGCTGACTTTCAAGAATACATGATTGCTCCGTACGGAGCTGACAGTTTTGCAGAAGCTTTCAGATGGGGAAGTGAGGTATACCATACTTTAAAGGATGTTCTCAAGCAGAAGGGACACAGTGTTGGAGTTGGAGATGAAGGGGGTTTTGCACCAAAGGTTTCTTCAAACGAAGAGCCGGTGGAGTTGATTCTTGAAGCAATAGAAAAAGCCGGTTATGAACCGGGTAAGCAGATAGGAATAGCTCTCGACCCGGCATCAAGTGAATTTTTTAAAGATGGCTACTATATACTCAGAACTGAAGACAGAAAGCTAACGTCTGAGGAGATGGTAAACCTATATTCGGAACTTGTTGACAGATATCCAATAGTACTTTTGGAGGATGGTTTAGCGGAGGATGACTGGGATAGCTGGAAGATACTAAACAAAGAACTCGGTAAGAAAATAGAGATTGTTGGAGATGATATTTTTGTTACAAACGTCAAGAGAATTGCAAAAGGAATAGAAGACAATATAGCCAACGCAGTACTGATAAAGCTGAACCAGATTGGAACTGTAAGTGAAACAGTCGATGCCGTAAGGCTCGCTCAAAAAGCTGGCTGGGGCGCCATGATTTCGCACCGTTCAGGAGAAACAGTGGATCCCTTTATAGCTGACTTCGTTGTAGCTATGAATACTGGACACATAAAAACTGGAGCACCGTGTAGAGGCGAAAGAGTTGAGAAGTACAACCAGCTTATGAGAATAGAAGAAAGACTTGGGGCATCTGCGAAGTTTGCAGGAAAGAGAGCATTTGTCAGGGAGCCAAAATTTTAAATTTTAATAAATTTAAATTTTATTTTTATATTTAAAAAATTCAAAGGGTAGGCAAAACTGAAAATACCTTTGCATCTTTAATCATGTATTCCACAACAGCGTACTCGTTTGGCTGGTGAGCTTTACCATCAACCGTACTCCAGACAGCAGCATCAAATCCAGCTTTTCTGAAGAAAGATGCACATGTATTTCCTCCGAAACCCACAGGTTTAGCATCAACTCCAGAGACAAGCTTTATTGCATCTTTCAAAAGTGTAACAACCTTGCTCTCCACAGAAGTGGGCGGGGATTCTTCTCTTTGAACAACTTCGTAGCTAACCTTAGCTTCACTCCGGGAATTGAAATTCTCTACAACGTTCTCAACAACTTCAAGCACACTATCAATCCCGTATTCAGGAAGAATTCTGCAGTCAAAGTAGCTGATGTCTCTTCCGGGAATTGTGTTTATGTTTTCAACGTTGCTTTCTCTCTTTGTGGGTTCAAAAGTTGACTCCGGAGGTAGAAATAGCTCATTTTTCCTGTTAAACCTTGAGTGAAGAGTTGAATCCAGTTCAAGTAAGAACCTCATCGCTTCTCTGCTTGCATTAATCGCTTGATGCGTCATGCTCGCATGGGCTTGTTTACCTCTTACGATAAACCTGATCCAGAGTATGCTTTTTTCTGCAACTTCTATACAATCTCCCTGCGGGGTTCCCGCATCCGGTACAATGAAGTAGTCCCCCTTCCTAAATATACCGAGATTTATCAAGTGCTGAATTCCATACCTGCTTCCAGTTTCTTCATCTGATACAAACGCGAGACACAGATTTCTTTTTGGTTCAATGCATAAATCTTTCAGTGCCTTGACCGCAAACATTGATGAAACAAGAGGCTGTGTGTTGTCCTCACTCCCCCTGCCATAAACTTTTCCATCCTTTATTACCGGTTCAAAGGGCGGAGTATCCCATAGATCTGGGTCTCCTTCAGGTACGACATCCATGTGAGTTACTATCCATATTCTCTCCATATCCTCTTTTTCACAGAGTCTGACAACGAGGTTGGGTCTTACTCCTCCTTTTGCTCTGTCATCTTTTGAATCGTACCTCTCTACTTTAAATCCCCAGTTCTCAAAAATTCCGTGTATGTATTCTGCCCTGTCAAGTTCCCCCTCTCCACCGTTGTCTGGACCTATGGCTTTTATTTTGATTAAATCGCAGAGAGTTTTAACCATCTCTTCCCTGAATGACTCCACCTTACTGCATAATTTTTCAAGCTCCATAAAATTTCAAGTGAAAAGGTATCATTAGCTTTTTCGCAAGCGATCTTCAACTTCTCTCATCAGCTGTTTTGCAAGTGTACAGGCTTCAGTATCTCTATCTTCAAGCTTGGATATCATACTCTCAAGCTCAACCTTTATTGGTGCATAGGTAAAAACAGTGTCAATTCCTTTCAAATCAAGTTTCTCGTACTCTTTTAGAAAACTTCTGAGCAGTGCAAGCTTTTTTCTTGATATCAGATCTTTTGATAGCTCCCTTCTGAGTTCTCTCAGCTTAATAGCGATTGCTTTACCGCACTCAGTCAGCTTGAGAATTCTCGTTCTTCCGGTGTACTTACTCTCGACTATCGCCATTTCTTCAAGCTCTCCAAGAACTTTTGAAACGTAGCTGTAAGGTGACCCTACTTCTTTCGATATTATTAGGGGATAGGCTGTTTCTTCCCTATCCTCAGCTTCAAGTATCCTGAGCAGAATATCCACTGTCTTTTTATGTAAGAATAATTTTTCAACATCGCTCAGACTACCACCGCCGTAAATTTTCACTATAAAGTTTAGCCGGTGATACTCTAATTTATACAGTTTTTAAATTTTTAACTCTATTATTGTCTGTAATCTGCCAATTACGCTGATAGTATTTTAATCCCAAATTTTTCTTGTTCCTCCGAAAGAGTAGATTTGGCACACTCTAATACTCTTTAATGCTTTATTACACTCATTGATATATTGCTCTATT
>QNXS01000084.1 GCA_003978865.1 Archaeoglobus sp.
AACTCATTCATATTACGAAATACTCGCATATCATCCCCATTCTGCAGGATATACGAACTTATACCTCCATTTTGGCAGTGTATCTGAACTTCGTATATACATCAATCTGGATGAAACTTTCCAGAGCATCCTTTAATCACCTTTTTGTACCTTCCTCTTCCTTATTTTCAAACTTATTTTCAAACAATCTATCCAAGGAACTTTTAATCCTGAATATATTCTAC
The DNA here is from genome assembly GCA_003978865.1 of Archaeoglobus sp. Taxonomy (GTDB): domain Archaea; phylum Halobacteriota; class Archaeoglobi; order Archaeoglobales; family Archaeoglobaceae; genus WAPX01. The sequence continues at coordinate 225 of QNXS01000084.1, forward strand.
TCATACATGCATATAAATTTGTTGTTTTTAACTTTCACACAATTGGGAGTTGAGAAAAAGAAGGCGCAAAGCATGGCTTATAGTTAATCGGTAAAAGCATACTCCGAAGTTAGAAAAGCCACTGAAAGAACTATCGCTGCAAAGGAGATTACAATTTTTACTGGAGACTCTATTCCATAAACGTTGCCTTTAACAGCCATGTTCAGTGCAAATACAGTTGACGATACAACCGGAAATATTACAGGAAATGCTATTACCGGTAGCAGAAGTTCCTTAGAATGTGATTTGATAATCAGGATTGCAAGGGACGATATCGTAATAGCAAACGCTGTATTGCCAAGAGTGAGAACTGCAAGAAAAACAATAGGTCTGGCAATGCTCATGTTGAATACTCCTACAAATATTGGTATTACTACAATCTCCATAAGTAACATCAGCACTATGTTGTACAACATTTTTCCTGCAAGAATGCTCGCTGGATGAATGGGTGCAAGCTTTAGCCCTTCGAGAGTTTCAAGCTCCACCTCTCTTATGAATGCTCTTGCGTATCCAAGCATACCCACAAATATAAATATGAGCCAGAGAAGTGATGAACCTATCTCCTGAGCATAGAAAACTGGAACTGTTATGCTGAACAACATCGAAGTTATAAGGGAAAAGAGAATCATTAAACTCACAGTTGATTTGCTTCTAAATTCAACTGTTATATCTTTACATGCTATTTCAAGAAATTTTGGTTTCGCAGGCATAACAACACCCGTTACAACATTCAATAACGTTTAGATGCACTTTTCAAGATAGATTCTTTCTGCCTCATCCATACTGCATTCGGCAACAACTTTTCCATTCGTAAGTATTACAGCCCTACTGCAAAGTCTTTCAGCCTCTGAAAGATTGTGGGTTGTGAGGAGGATTGTTTTATCAATAGAACTTAAATTTTTCAGCAGTTCCAGCCTGCCCTCAATATCAAGTCCAGAAGTTGGCTCATCAAGTATCAGTATTTCAGGGTCATGAAGTAAAGCCCTCGCTATTGCAAGCCTTTGCTTCATCCCCCTTGAGAACGTTTTAACCCTGCTGTGTCTTCTATCATAAAGTTTCAACTTTTTTAAAAGCTCATTCACCCTATTTTTATCCCCGACACTGTACAAATTTGCATAAAATTTAAGATTTTCATAAGCTGTTAGCTCATCATACAACATAGGATTATGAGACACGAAACCAATATTTCTTCTAAGTTCTCTGCTGAATTCAGCAGGATTTTTTCCCATGACCCTAACTGTCCCAGATGTTGCTCTCATCTGACCACTTATTATTTTAACCAGTGTTGTTTTTCCAGCTCCATTTGGACCAAGGATTGCCACTCTTTCTCCCCTGCACACTCTTAAGTTTATTTTGTCAAGAGCTTTTAAACGACCGTAAGCTTTCACAACATTTTCAAGAACTATATGTTCAACACATCCCATAGTCATCCCGCTAAAGGCTTTTTCTTATATATTCAACTGTATCCTTAACACCGAGAGCTATTCCGTCAACTTCTATATCACTACCCTTAGCTCCATCACCAACGACGTAAACCCCGCTTACAGGAGTCTTACAACCTGAATCACTTCCAGCAATTGCTCTGTTTACAGGCCATCCATCACTGAAACTCTGTATAGCAAGTATTTCATAGTCATAGCCCTTTAAAAGTTCTTTCAGATCTTTAAGTCCCTCAGAAATCTCAAATTTTACGTTCGAAGTTAACATTGGTTGGTGCGCCATAAGAAAGTTTCCCTTACCAAGGTTAGGATCGGCATTTGTTACTTGATTCATTCCGCTTATTCTTCTTGTATTAAGTGTGAAGAGAACTCCCGTATGCTCTATGAACGGCTGCCTTACTGATATTGAGTACTTTATTCCTCTGCTCGGTTCTAATTTTACATATTTTTTAATTCCCATAAGTTTTGCTGTTTCTTCATGTCCAATATTTGAGATTATAATATCAAATTTCTCAGTATCACCGTTTTCAAAGTAAACACTGAATCCGCAATTCCCCTTCCTTATAGCTGATACTTTTAATTTCCTTATTGCACAGTCGTTGCTTCTTATTACATCCACAAGTGCATCAACAACAGCTTTGCATCCACCTGCAGGAACTCCAGGCCCTCCATGTTCAAGAATTGACCTATATACAGGATATATTTTTGTTAAGGTTGTTTGTTCCGGAGTTATGCTGAACGACCAGCCAAGAAAAGCTCTCAAAAATTTTGCACTAAAGTCATCCAATCTTCTCTCTAACTCTGAAAGTTTAACTTCTCTAAACCAGTTTTTCATACATAACAGTGCAAACAATACCTTAGAGCGTAGCGGCATTCTCCTTCTGTTTACGTCAATTTCTTCTCCTCCGTAAAGGGCAGTTCCGTATGGGTTGGAATCAATTATCTCAACCTTAGCTCCAGCCTTTCTGAGTAACTCTGCCAAGGGTCCCCTACTACCATGAGGTATCATGTGAAGTGCTCCAGTTGTTATCTCATAACCTCTGTATTTGAAACTCGTAAACCTGCCACCTATGAATGGTAATTTTTCAAAAATTTCAACGCTGTATCCCATTTCAGAAAGAATAGATGCTGAGAGCAAACCCCCAAGCCCTGCACCAATTACAGCAACTTTCATTTAACTCATCTCTACTGACTGTTTAACTCATCCAGCTGTCTCCACAAAGTTTATAGCTTCAAGCGGACAGTATAACACACATTTCTTGCAGTTTTTACAGAGTTCATAATTTATCTCAGCTTTTCCTTCCACTCTTATTGCATCCGCGGGACATACAAGCATACAGGTTGCACAGCCCACACAACTTTCAGTAATAACTATCAAGGCTGACACCCCTATAGATTTTTCCGAATCTTACTTTTTCACAGCTACTTTTCCGACCTATTTATAAAGTCATCTACCAGATCTGGAATGATGAAGGTAATAGAAGAAAATCTCAGGAATGTCAGGGGCAAAATTGAAGGTGAGCTCAAGCTTGTTCCTGAGAGTCTTGATGATCTCTGGCATTTAAAGTACGTGATTGAACCGGGAGATATTGTTTTTTCCCTGACAAAGAGAGTCAGCGAAAGTACTGACAAGCTCAGAAGTGATAAGGAAATGGTTACTGTAAGACTTGGAATAGAAGTTGAAAAAGTCGAGTTCCACAGGTTTGCAAATAGACTTAGAATATCCGGAAAAATAGTAGGAGGTGTTGAGGATTCAGGGCACCACACTCTGAACATTGGAGTAGGAAAGGAGTTGAGTATCATAAAAATATGGAAAAAAGAGCAACTTGAAAGAATTGAAGGTGCTGTAAAGGCTAGTTCCCAGCCCGAGGTTGTAATAGTAACCATAGAAGAAGGTGATGCTGTATTAGGCGTTCTAAGACAGTGGGGAGTGGAGGAAGTAACATCTGTAAGAAAAAGTTACGGGAAGGAAAGTTCCCTAAGAGTTGAATTTTTTAACGATGTGTTGCAGGCAATCAAAAATTTAAGTTTCAAATACATGATAGTAGCCGGTCCGGGATTTACAAAGGATGATTTTCTTAGATTTCTGAGGGAGAAAGATCCAGAAATTGCAACAAAAAGCATAATTGCAGATTGTTCAACTATCGGTGTTAGAGGTTTTATCGAGGTGCTTAAAAGGGGTGTTGTATCGAAGATAGTAAAAGACATTAGACTTGCTGAGGAAGCGAGATACATTGAAAAACTTCTTGAAGGTATATCAAAATGTAAAAAGGTTGCCTACGGAATAGACGATGTTAAAAAAGCATGTGAGTATGGGGCTGTTGAAGTTCTTATGGTTGCAGATGAGTTTCTTAGAGAGGAGAGAGAAAAATGGGATATAGATTCCCTACTTGAAAAAGTCGAGAACATGGGAGGTAAAGTTGTTATATTGAGCACTGATTTTGAGCCCGGTAAGATGTTAATGGCTCTTGGCGGGATTGGTGCGCTATTAAGATTTGATGTTCAATGACGAATTTTATCGAGATCTACTGCCAGTAAATGTTTGTTATTTTATATAATAAATAAATATAAGTCTGGTCAGAACGATGAACGCCCATGCCCTTTATTTCCACTGGAAACCGAAAAATCAACGAAATCGATTATCATAGTTTTCCAGATGGAATTTACAGCAGTAAATTATCGCAGAAATGAAAAATATCTGTAATTGATGGCTTAAATTTTAACCCCCCACCCCTTTGTTTCTACTGGAGATATTCTTCAAGCTTTAATAGCTTTTCAACAACTTCTATTAGTTCTTTAACCAGCTTTACTTTCTTTTCCAGTGAAGAAATTTCGTCTTCTCTTTCCATTTTTCTACAAACTCTCAGAATTGCGACTTTTACAGAATCAACAGCCGAGATAATTTCAGTGGTGTGCGGGACAGACCCCTTTGTTTCCTGTGGAACATTAATTTGTGATTTGCTTGAGCTGTCTTCTTTCTCTTTTTTAATTTTTTTAATTTTTTTAACATCATCCGCCCTAAATTTATTCTCTTTCATTTCTTTTAGCTCGTTTTCAAAAACAGCTTCTCTCCCGCATACAGGGCAGAATATTTTTTCTCCATTTTTAAATAGTGGAACGTTGCAATCGGGGCAATAGTATGAAAGCATTTTAGCACCTCTGCATAGAAGTTCAGCCATCTCCGAAATTTTTTTATCTTCCATGTAACTCTTTTACTTGAACTGGATTTAAAAATTCATTTTTGGAGGTGGTACAGTGGCTAAAAAAGTTCCTGATAGTGTGTTAGAAGTTCTTGATAGAATAATACAGGATGATACAGTTCCAAGAAATATTAGAAAGGTTGCAGGTGAGATTAAAGAGAGCCTTCTCCATGGAGAAGGGAGTTTGGCATTAAGAGCTGCATCTGCAATATCAATACTTGAGGATATAGCAGCAGACCCAAACATCCCAATGCATGTCAGAACGCTTATATGGAATGTTTCAAGTCAGCTTGAAAGGATTTCTGTAGAAGATTGATAGTTTATAGATTTCCCGTTCGCTTTAGCAACTCTTCTTCAATCTCCTTTATGATTTTTGTACTTTCGCTTAGTTTTTTTAACTGTGTATAACATACTTCTATCTTTTCTTTAATTTCTTTTTTGTCCATACTATCAACTTCGTTTAGCAAACACTCAAAAAGCAGAGATGTTCCGGAAACAGGATTTATAAGCCTGTCACATATTATTCTGACTTTTGTTACCTCCTTTTGAATGCCAGAAATTAAGTAGTCCACCTTTCTTCCAAGTTCTATACATCTTGCAGCAAATCCTACAGCATCCACTGCATTTCCCAAAGCTTCAAGTTTCGTTTTATCCGGTTTAACTTTAAATATTGCTCCAAACATACCGTAAAATTTTCTTTCATAGGTAACCGGAAAACAGTAATAGTATCCATCTCTGTAAAGCTTGGTTAGGTAACAATCACTACAATCTTTAAAAATTACATCCCGTTCATAACAATTTCTATATAAGCACCGAATTAAGGATTTATTATTTTTTAAGTTCCTTTCTATTCCTCTTTTTGGAGAATATATTTTGGGATTTTCAAGTGTAACACAGCACCAAGTGAATGCAATATCCTGAAATACCCTTTCCACTATTTTACAGAACTTAGAGAAAATAGAAGTATAACTTTTTTCTTTAATGATTAAATTATAAACTTGTTTATACAGCTCCAGTATGTCATTTAATTCTACTGAAATTGAGCAACAAAATGATACGGGAAAATTGTCCACAATTACTGGCTTTATATACAAATTACAAGATATGCAGCTACCATCTTTTTTGATTAATTTTACTCTGCAAAACCCACAATCGTTTGTTAGTGCCTGCTTGATTGCATAATCAATTTGTTTTACATCACTAACAATATCCCCAATATTATACCCAATTATATTATCATATCCTGTTAGATTTCTAAATGAATTATTAAAATAGATTATTTTAAGATTTTTATCAATAATTAATATACCTTCCTTACAGTTTCTAACTATACACTCAAGCCAATGAGTTTTTTCTTTAAGTTCATACTCAACTTTCAGCTTTTTCAGTATTATAGAGAGTATATTTTTCCAAATTTCAAAATATTTTCTTTCAAGTTTATTTAAATTTTCAGAATACAGCTGTACAAATCCGACAATTTCATTTTCAAATAAAATTGGAACTAAATAACAATTTTTAAAATTTGATGTAAACACATCACCTTCTATAATTAACGGATAATCGCTACATCGAATTTGTTTAACTATAAGTTTGGCAAGTGGATGCTGAGAACTTAAAACCTCATCTCCAGATATTGTTGGATTTCTAAATATAAGCTTATAGTTTTCTTTAATTTTTATATAAACTTCAAAATAATTAATATTAATTAAATCTTCAGTAAAACTTTTAATAGCAATTTTAAATTTTGATGGATTGTAAAAATCTACAATATAATTTATAAACTTCTCAAACGTCTTGTTTTCAATATTTTTTTCAACATTCTTTACAACTTCTACAATAAAATCTTTAAACCTAAAAGCTAAAACTTTGTATATACCTCTCTCAGATTGAATTACTTCTTCAATCCTATCCTTACAGCTCTTTAAAAGTTTAAGTGCTGGTGTTTTAAATTCTCTATCAGAATAAAGCTTCCAGCAGTATGAAGTATTTAATACTTCACCGCGAAATATTCCCGATATTTCTTCACATATGCGGTTCCATAGTTTTATTCTACCTTCCCCATCTATAACGTAAGTGGGGTAGGGAAGGTTATCAAGCAGTTTTTCGAACTCTTCCACATCAAACACCGATATCGATTTTGAGCAATATTTAATTTAACTATATTCCTATTTAAATTTTTGTCGTTTAGTTCGCGATGATGAAAATAATAACAAGTTGTTGATGATAACCTTGTGAAGAACTCGAATTAATTAGTTATACTGTTATGACACAAAAATAAATAGTGGTTACTTAATGAAGTTGCTTATTCGGGTTTTGAGATCTATATTCTCTCAATCTTTTTCCATAAGGTATTCAACTTCTTCTGGCTTGTTTTCATAGTATTTTAGGACTTTTATTATTCAAACCCTTACTTCGTGGAAGAGGTTAAAAACAGGAATGAGCTGAGAAAGCTTTTTGGGCAC
>QNXS01000059.1 GCA_003978865.1 Archaeoglobus sp.
GGAAGTCATCGATAAGAAAAGATATTGGCTGGATTTTGAGAAATATGGGATTTGTTGTTGTTCACGTTTAATTTTTCTTCACTCTCTGATTTACTTAATGTTTTACTTAATGTTTTCAGTGGTTTAGCATACACATGTATCTACATATCTATCTACACTGTTTTTTACTATGTTAAAAACAAAGAAGGCATATATATGGTAATAATAATAACCATTATTGAGGTGAGGTAAGTGGTTAAGAGATTTAGAAAAAATGAGAAAGGAGCGATAGGCATAGAAACACTGATAGTCTTTATAGCAATGGTCTTGGTTGCAGCAGTGAGTGCTGCAGTTTTGATACAGACAGTTGGCTTCCTACAGCAGAAAGCAATGGCGACTGGTAGGGAAACAACGAAAGAAGTAGCAAGCGGTCTTAAAATTGCTCAGGTTATTGGTTATGATCCGGACGCTCCCGGTGGTAACATAACAAGACTTGCGGTTCTTGTGGAACCAAATACTGGCGGTCAACCTATTGATTTAAGCAAAGTAACTATTACAATAAGCAACGGTAAGAGTGCTGCTGTACTGCAGTACAGTAACACGAATGCATTTACAGATCTCACAAAGGGTGGAGATCTGTTTAGTCCAACTCTCAATGCATGGAACTCAACCTACCTCGGCTCTACAAACTTTGGTATAATTGTTCTTCAGGATCCGGATGGCTCAATAACTGCTACAACCCCAACCATGAACTCTGGTGACAAAGTTGCCCTCACCATAAACGTATCCTCAGTGTTTGGTACTGGACTTGGAGTTAGTACCCATGTTACGGGGCAGGTCAGACCAGAGTTTGGTGCTCCGGGTATAATTGACTTCATAACTCCACCAGCATACACTGTGAACATAGTTGACCTCCAGTAATAAGTAATATATTAAAAAATTTATTTTTTTAATTATTTTTAAAAATTTTTTTAGGAGGTGACGTCAGATGCTAAAGCTATTCAAAAAGAAGGCTGAGGATGAACCGGAAGAAGAATCTCAAGAGGAGGAGGAAGTAAAAGAAGAACCCGAAACCACGAGTAAAGGAAGTGACGAAACTGTTGAGAAAATAATGGAGGAGAGACTGAATGACATAGACAACAAACTGCCAAGAATAGACATTGCAATAAACAATCTTAAGAAAGAAGTTGATTCGCTCAAGCAGGACTTACAGAAAATGGACGATTCTCTAAAGGATATGATGACTCTGTATGAAGTTGTTTCCTCTCAGATAAATCCCTTCGTAGGCTCATCCAAAGTAACTGCCCTTAGCATACAGAGGCTTGACAACATTGAGAATGAATTGAGAAGACTTGAACAACTTGTTGGTGATGTTGTTGACGATCTAAGAATGCTTTTCAGAAAAAGTGTAAGTCTTAAAGAAATAGTGAATCAGGTTCTCTACGAGGAGGTGTCACTATGATTTCAGACAAACAAGATAACAGGAACATAATTTCTCTTGAAGATTTAAAAGATGATGAGAAGAATGCAGAGAATACTGAAAAAAACGAACGCAAGACTTCTCCTTACCTGTCTGATGATGAGATGAAGGAATACTTAGAAAGATACAGAGGTAAAGTTCCATCTGTTATACTCAGAGACGTTTATGAAATGCTCAAAGGCAGAAGAGTGAGTGAAAAACAAATCGATAGAATTGTTGAAAGAGTTAAATCAATGCTAAACTCAGATAACCAGCTCAGCAGAATCGACGACATATACAGGAAGCTGGAAAGTCTGGAAAAATTACTAAGACAAGAAATTTTGGAAAGTAAAACGGAAAGTAAGGAGAAAAAAGCTGAAATTGAAGGAGATGTTGAAGGAGATGTAGAAGGCAAAGTTGGTACGCCTGAAATTAAAGGTAAAGCTGTGTTTGATTCATCCAAATTTCATGGAGGTGATGTTATGGTTTATCCTGAGCAGGTTCACGCTCATTCGCAAAATCATGCAGATGTAATTGAGAAAAAAGAGAAGTTTACCCAAGCTTACCCCCGTTACCCGGCAAAGAGAGATAGGGATTACAGATGGGAAAGTTATGAAAACTATGCAGTATCAGACGAGCCAAGACTTACAAGAATTCCAAGCGATGCTAAGAGTATAATGCTCCTGCTGAAGTGGATAGAATTTCTAATGGAGAAAGTGGGTTACGAAGGATTAGAAGATGTTCTGAACTACTACGTTGACGTGTACTGGATAAGTGAAGATGTTCTAATGTCTGTACTAAGGTATGCAAGAGGAATAAAGCTTTACCATGAAAATTCAGACTGGAGACCAATTGGCTACATGAATGTTCAAGATCACCTGATGAGCCTGCTGTATATAGAAGCACTCAGAACGGGAAGATTCGAAAGAAATCTGATTATGGAGGTTGAAAAAGACCTGTACAGAATGAAGAAGGAGGTAGCAGAGCTCCATGGGATTTAGCGTTACTGCTGCCTTCGCTCTGATGATGATTGCATGTCTTGTAGCATTTGGAGCAGTAGTTACAGTGCTGAATACCAATTTAAGAGCGATAAATGCAGCAGAGAACGAGCAAACAAACTTGAAGATTGAGAAATCTAACACTGATTTCAGAATTGTTTCAGTAAATGCAACAAATACAACTGTGTCAACTTACAGTTTGATAGTTGTCTTGTACAACGATGGCTCAACAACACTCAGATCAGACAAGTTTTCAGTTCTGGTGGATGGAGTTTTACAGCAAAACGTGACTTACAATGTCACGTACTTCTATCCCCTTAGTTACATGGAGTTTACTATAGACGGATTGCAGGGAACTGTTGGTTCTACTCACAGACTTGAAGTTGTTTCTGGCAATGGTATAGCAAAGTTTGCAGAATACACCGTGAGCTAAATTTGTTTACAATGTTGCATGGAGGTGGTTGGAATGGGTTTTGGAGAAAGTGCCGCTCACATAATACTTTTCATAGCCGTAGTAATAGTTGCTTCCTCTCTATCAGTCATGATGGCTACAACTGTTCAAAGAATAGCTATTGGTATGGAACAGCAGGGAAATCATGTACAAAAGTTGCTTACCACAGATTTTGAAATAATAAATGATCCAGAAAATATACCAACAAAAACTGTCGGAACTAACACAGCCTACATTTTTTACATCAAGAATACCGGAACAAACTCGTTTCCGCTGACAAACAGTACGATTACAGTAATGATAGATGGTACACTCATATCTCCGGTGAATGTAACCACTTCACCTACACAGCTCCAACCCGGAGAGACTGGAGAAGTCGATGTTATAGCAACAATCCCCAGTGGTGATCACACACTGAAGATAGTTCTTTATAATGGAATTTACTCTACTCTAAAGTTCAGTGTGTAGGTGATTGGCATGAAAGTGTTTTCAGTTCAGATAAAAAATGATGAATTTCACAAAAAACTTGGTGGAGGTTTGCCTCCCGGAACAATTGCGCTAATAAAGGGAGGACACGGTAGTGGAAAGTCAATAGTATGTCAGAGGATGGTTTATGGAATGCTGAATAATGATATTAAAATCAGTTATGTATCAACTCAGCTAACAACGACCGATTTTGTTAAGCAGATGCTTTCTCTTGGATACAACATAGTACATCATATAATAAAAGGGAATCTCAAGTTTTTTCCAGTTTATCCCCTCATAAATGAGATGAGGGAACGGGGGGATTATACAAAGAGATTGATCTCCGCAAGGTCAATTTTTGAAAGTGATGTAGTATATATAGATAGTTTTAGTTCGCTAATAAAATTTGATATTGATGATAGAGCTGTGGTTGACCTGATGAGTTTTTTAAAGAGAATTGTTGCAACGGGAAAAGCTGTTGTGTTAACGGCAGTTGAGAACGAGTTGCCAAATTCGATTATGGAGGAGGTGGAATCGTGCGCTTCCCTGATAATTGAAACTACAACAAAGAAAGTTGGTACTGATTTGAAAAATGTCATGCTTATTAGGAAATATAATTTTGCTGTTAGCCAGTATTCAAAACAGACAGCGTTCAGAGTTGAACCGAACATAGGTCTGGTTGTAGAGATTGCTGCTGTTTCCTGAGCGGAGTTGGGGAGAGGTGATAGAAATGCAGACTACGAAATCAGATACGCTTGAAGAAGCAATTGCAAGGAACCCTCACTTGAAGGAGTACCTTACAAAATTTAAGAAAAAAGAAGGTACGATCCCCAACTTCGTTCCCTCCCTATCAAGAGATATGAAGGCTCTACCAAAACCAAACTTGATTTATCCGGTTGGAGATCCAATATTTATACATATATGGACTGATCACGCAGGAGATAAACACTACATAGCTGTAGAACCAAGATTGAGCGAGAAGGATGAAGAAAAGTTCAACTACATAATGGACAGTATGCTTGAACTTGCACCTTATGAAAAAGTTCCTAATAGCGAGGAAGAAATGGATAAGCTGATAGATAAGCTGTTTAACAAAGTTGTAACAGTAACTAAGACGCCGAAGCAGATACAAAAAAAGAGATTCTCTTTTGGTATTAAAGTTGAAAAAATTCCAATAACCAAAGCTGAAGCTATAAAGTTTAAATATGTGATAAAGAGAGATGTGGTTGGCGTAGGCCCTCTTGAACCGCTTGTGAGAGATCCTTACATAGAGGATATTCATGTTATTGGTCCACACAACACACACGTAGTTCACAAGATCTTCGAAATGATGCCAACGAACATAGATTTCAAAGATGATCTCTACATGTCCGAGTATCTAAAGAATCTTGGAGAGAGAATGGGCAGACCTGTGAGTGAAAGAACACCGATAGTCGATGGTTCTCTGCCCGATGGAAGTAGAATAAATATAATATATAGCACTGATGTTTCCCTTAAAGGGCCTTCATTTACTATTCGTAAGTTTACAGCCGTTCCCATAAGTATAACCCAGCTAATTAACTGGGGAACTCTTTCAGCAGAGGTAGCAGCATATCTATGGCTCTGCTTGGAATATGGAATGAGTATATGGGTGAGTGGAGAAACTGCAAGCGGTAAGACAACAACCTTAAATGCTATCGTCCCATTTATAAAGCCTCACTCAAAAATCTACACAGCAGAAGATACGCCAGAAGTCCAAGTTCCACATCCGGTTTGGCAACAGCTTAACACGCGAGAGAGAGGCGAGGTTGGAAAAGTCGATCTCTTTGACTTGCTTAAAGCCGCTTTGAGAAGTAGGCCAGACTACATAATAGTCGGTGAGATCAGAGGCAAGGAAGGTTCCGTTGCGTTTCAGGCAATGCAGACTGGTCACCCGGTTCTATCAACTTTTCACGCAGGCAGTGTTAAGAAGTTAATTCAGAGGTTAACCGGAGACCCGATAAATGTTCCCATAACTTTCGTTGATAATCTGAATGTTGCTCTGATTCAGCAGGCAGTTTACAGGAGAGGGCAGTTTCTCAGAAGATGCTTGGTTGTAGAAGAAATAGAGGGTTATTACGAAGATGTTGGAGGAGTTGTTACAAGGACAGTTTTTGAATGGGATTCTGTGACTGATAAGCATGTCTTCAGAGGACTCTATAACTCATACATACTTGAAAACAAGATTGCTCAAACTGCCGGTTATGAGGATCCACGACAAATCTATGAGGAAATGATGCTCAGGGCAAGAATACTTGAAAGAATGATTGAACTGAAAATTTTCAACTACTATGATGTTGTGAAGGCAATCTGGAACTTCTATAAGAAGGGAATAGAAGGTTTGCCTTTCAGACTGTAAAGGAGGTGTATCTATGTTTGAAAGTTTGAGACACTGTGGATTGAAGCCGGAAAGGTACTTTAAGTTTGTGTTTGCACCCTTATCAGGTGCAGCATTAATTGTACTCATGCTGATCGTTCTGTTTTCTGTACAGATATTCAGACTTCTTGGTCTTTTTGCAGTACTGCTCTACTTTGTACCGCTCTTTCTGATATTAATAGCATTACTATACCCTAAAATAATAATTGGAAGAATGAGAAATCAGATAGACAACAACATACATTTTTATATAACACACATGGGTGCCTTAGCTACATCAGATATTGACAGAAAAGAAATGATGGAAATAATTTCTGGAAGAAAGGAATACAAGGCTTTGGCTGAAGAAACGAGGAAAATATTTCTTCTGATGGATAAGTGGAATAGAAACTTATCACAGGCGTGTAGGTTCATCGCAAGAAGGACTCCAAGCAAGATATTTTCTGAATTTCTCGATAGAATGGCTCACGAACTCGATAGTGGTGAAGATTTCAAGGAGTTCATAAAGAGAGAACAGAAAACAGTCATGAACGCCTTTGCAACCAATTATCAGGGTAAACTTTACAGCATAGATGTGTTTAAGGAAGTTTATACATCAATAATAATCTCACTGTCCTTCTTTGCAGCATTTGCTATAATAATGCCATTTCTCACGGGAATCAGTGTTACCTTCATGCTGGATGTGATAGTTGTAATTTTCACGATAGTCGAATTGGGTGTTCTAGTATACCTTAAGTCTGTAGCTCCGGATGATCCGATATGGCAAACTTCCGGAGAAACAATTGCTGTTGACTGGAAGATTTACAAGTATTTTTATATTTCAATGATAGCGTGCCTAATCCTCTTTACTGTACTACTGCTTGCGAACTATGTATACAGAATCGTTAGCTTGCCGGTTCCGTTTATTGTTGCTATCACAGTAACACCCCTCGCCATTCCGGGTTATATATCCAGAAAAGAAGAATCTATAGTCAAAGATAAAGATAAAAATTCTCCATCTTTTATAATGAGTTTGGGAGCTTCAGCTTCAGCGAGAGGAGGAGACATATTAGAATCTCTTAAGTTTCTGACAGCCCATGATTTTGGAAGTTTAACGAATGACGTCAGAAAATTGTACAAGAGGCTAAAATCAAGAATAAACAAGAAAAGAGCTTGGGAAAAATTCAGTATAGAAACTGGAAGCAACCTGATATACCGCTTCACCGACATGTTTGTCGAAGCAATAGGTCTTGGCAGTGATCCAAAGGATGTGGCGGAAATCATAGCGGATAACTTCACAGTAATCAACACATTAAGGGCTAAGAGAGCTCAAACATCAAGCTCTTTTGTGGGAATAGCTTACGGAGTTGTAATTGGTATAGCATTTTCACTTTACATATCCTTTGGTGTTGTGGAGTCTATGAATAGCCTGTACTCCAAACTGCATATACCTAACTCTTTTGTTGGAAACATTCTTCACACAGTTCCATCCACGAGCATAGCAACTCTTAACGTTATTATCTTTCTGATTCTGCTGATTCACGCTATTATTTCCTCTATATCATTGAAAGTGATGGATGGTGGAAGGTATATGAGCTCACTACTCCACCTAACTGGAATGACTTGGGTAGCAGCTTTTGCGGGTTACATATCTCGCACAGTAATGATTCACATGCTAGGAATTAATTTTTAATTTTAATTATGTGTATTTGGCTTAAAAAAACACTCTTGTTTTTTCCATCTGGTAGAGAAACGTTTTTATTTTATTATGATTACAATAACTATTGTGATGGCCATGAAGATCAACAGTCTGTTTACGATAGACCCCCACATTCTCAGATCACTGAACAAGAGCGTACTGAGAAAAAAAGTACTGTTGCATCTCGATGCTGTCTACCCGAATTCAGACTACTTAACTAGTATTGCAAGGGTTATTGGGAGCGATCCATCAAACGTGCTCGGTTGTTTAAGGGGTATGGGCAACAGATACAATGGTAACAGCTCACTTATAGAGCTGGGATTGGTTGAGATAATTGAAAAAGACGGCTATAAGTACTATAGAATTACCAATCTTGGCAGAGAAGTAGTAAAGTATCTAAAGGAGGTGTATGGTCTGTGATAGCTCTCGAAGTCAGGAGAGAACTTGAAGAAAACTTAGATTTTATGTATGGATATCTGCTGCTTAGAGCTTACTTTTTTATCCGGCGAACAGGTGTAATGGAATCTGAGTATCCAAACCGTTCCTATGTTGAAGCTTGGAGAAGATGCCGTTTAGATGAAGAAGATTTAAAAAATGCATTTAAGTTAGTAAGTATAAATTCAGATG
>QNXS01000050.1 GCA_003978865.1 Archaeoglobus sp.
CTGCTACCTACCTTTCTCTCCCTCTCAAGAAATAAATCTAATATTTTTCCACCTGCCTGACCAAATCCCACCATGAAAAATCTCATTATTTACTCACCTCCTGAGATTCTGTTTTCCCAGATTTAAACCTTTCTATAGCGTACGTGATACGATTTTGCTGCACTATCAACGGCAGTAAATTTAATATTGCCTATCTAATTTAACAGTATAAAGCCGCCGTGGCTTAGCTGGCAGAGCGGGTGATTCGTAATCACCAGGTCGCGGGTTCAAATCCCGCCGGCGGCTTTTTTGATTTAAAGATAAGAGATAAAGACTTTTATTACCACGACATTGGTAAAAGTTACCAATTGCCTGAGGAGTTTGAAGTGTACTGCTATGAAATCTATTCTGACGTGCAAGAAAGCTGTATAGTGCGATGAAAAACTATGGTCTGGAGATTTTACAGGATAAAAGGATGCAGTTTCGCTTGCAAGCATTGGAAGAAGGACAGTAGAGTACATTTTAGTCGCTTTATCAGTTTTTCCAAAGGTTCATGAAGCTTAACGGAATATATTTGGATATAGACAGAGAACTGCTAAAAAGGCACATAAGAAAGAAACTTTTGATGCTCTGGTAGTTGAAATAAATTACATCAGAAGAACAAAGAAAACATACTTACAATGATACCCTTAGAGCCTGAAGTAAAGATGAAGGGGCGGAATTGCGGGAAGCAGATCTTTGATAACATAAGGAAAGGAAGTTGTTAAGATTAACATTTTTAGGAAGGTTCATGTAGCAGTCTTGAGCAAGACAATGATGCCCCATGCGATCATCTGAGGAGATAATATGTTCTTACAACGTTAATACTATGGAATGTTTAGCTATGACTTCTGAAGGTAGAAGTTCCTTTCATGCTTATGTTTTTCTCAGAGAAGTCCTTAGTACTGTGAAAACAACAGAAATAGTTGTTAACAATGATTCTGGTATAAATGGGCAAAGGTTAGGATTAAAATACACACAAAACCTGATAGAATGCTGTTGAAAGATTTTTCAGGCTTAAAGGACTAAGATTGGAACAGATTTCCTTTCAATAGCTCTTACTTCAGTTCAGAGCTGGCTCAAGAGTTTGATAGCATTCTATAGACGTTTATCTTGACACTTTCTCAGACATTACTAACAAAAAAGAAGCTAAAAAAGAGCTTAAATCAGAAAAAGAAAGTCATAACCACTTGTATCACCAGGTCGCGGGTTCACTTCGAATTGTATTCCAGACCTTTCTAGTATTTCAACAGTCTTGCAAGCCTTTCGTTCATTCTATTACTACCACACTTGAAGATGAAAACATTAATAACGAAAAACTTTGATGAATTAATATAAATATATAAAATATATACATAAGTATGAAAAATCCACCGAAAGTTGTAAAACTAACACCAGCTAAGTAACAAAACATGAGAAATGTATTCATGGAACCAATAACTTCAAAGGAAATGGCAGTTTTAGATTTAAACTGCGAGTACTACGGGTTGTCAAGGTTGCAACTAATGGAGAATGCCGGAATGGCTGTAGCAGATGAAGTGCTAAAGTTAAATCCATCCAGTGTCGCTGTTTTTGCCGGGCTTGGAAACAACGGTGGAGATTCCTTAGTTTCAGCGAGAATTCTCACAAGTTATACGGATGTAGAAGTTTATATTATGGGAAATATAAAAGATATAAAAACAAATATTGCAAGAAAAAATTTTGAAGTTCTCAAAACTTCTGGTGCCAAAATTTTTGAAATTACACATCCGTCAAAACTTCACTCACTCGATGGGGCAGACTGTGTGGTGGATGCTATGCTCGGAACTGGTGTCAGGGGTGAACTAAGAGAACCATACAGTACAGCGGTTGACTTAATAAATCAATGCAATGCTGAAGTTATAGCGGTTGACGTACCAACTGGCTTAAATCCTGACACAGGAGAGTTTGTAAAAGCTGTGAAGGCTGATACTACTGTTACTTTCCACAGACCAAAACCGGGACTACTCAAGCCAGAGGTCAAGGAGATAGTCGGAAAACTTGTCATCAAAAACATAGGAATACCACTGGCTTTTGAAAGACTTGCTGGACCGGGAGATGTTAAACTTACTTTCAAAAGATTTGCTGACGGACACAAAGGAACTCACGGTAGAATTCTCGTTGTTGGTGGGGGACCTTACACGGGCGCACCGGCATTAGCCTCTCTTGCAGCTCTTAAAGTAGGTGCAGATTTGTCGGTGCTCGCAGTTCCAAAAGAAATAAAGAATATTGTTTCCTCGTACTCTCCTGAATTAATTGTTCGTGGATTTGATGATGCTGGTGAAATAGAGCATATACACAAATGCCACTCCGCTGTAGTAGGTATGGGAATGGAAGAAAAATTAGCAAAAAAGGTCGTGGAAGTTATATCTGGATTTTGTAGAAAGCTTGTACTGGATGCAAGTGCGCTGGGTGCCGTGGATGCTGTTGGCGATGCTGAAGTAATCCTAACCCCCCATAGAGGTGAACTCGAAAAGTACTTTGGGTTAAACAAAAATGCAGGTATAGATGAAGTGAAATCTCTGGCAAAAGATTTAAATGCTACAATTCTTCTTAAAGGTAGAGAAGATCTAATAACTGACGGTAAAAAGCTCAAAATAAACAGAACGGGAAATGCTGGAATGACTGTCGGTGGCACTGGAGACGTTCTGGCAGGAGTTTGCGGTGCTTTTCTTTCAAAATCAGATCCGCTCAGCTCTGCTGTAACATCCGCTTTTGTTGTAGGAATGGCTGGGGACCTGTGTTTGGAAGAGCTCGGCTACTGTTACACAGCACTCGATGTTGTATCCAAGCTACCCATTGCTGTTAAGAAATCTCTTGAATTTTCATAATTTTTATATTTCTTTTTTAATATTTATTTTTATTTCAACTAAATTATAAAAATTTATAAAGTAATCTAAAAATAAAAAATATTTATAAATCGATGCCAAAAGCTGCCTTCACAAAGCCAACAAAGGGCGGAGATGGAGAGTATGGACGGGATTTAAATTCCGGATGAAATTGAGTGCCGAGAAAGAACCTGTTTTTTGGATATTCGATTATTTCCATCCTCCTTCCTCCGTCTGAGTAACCAGAAAACACAAGTCCGTGTTTTTCGAACTCGGATATAAATTCTGGATTTACTTCATAACGATGTCTGTGTCTTTCATATATTTTCTCTTTACCGTAAAGTTTTCTTGCTATAGTTCCATCCTTTACTGTTACTTCTATATCACCCAGCCTCATAGTTCCCCCAAGCTTGTCAACTTCCTTCTGTTCAGGAAGCAGATCTATAACAGCATGTGGGGTTTCAGTAAACTCACTGCTATTAGCGTCCTCCCACCCGATTACATGTCTTGCAAATTCTATTATCGACAGCTGAAAGCCGAGACATATTCCTAAAAACGGAATGTCGTTCTCTCTCGCATACTCTATTGCCTTAATCTTACCTTCAGCACCTCTCCTTCCGAAACCTCCCGGAACGAGTATTCCGTCTGCATCTATTTCTATCTCATCTCTACCTTCCAAGTCCTCACTCTCTATCCAGAGAACCTTGACCTTGCACCCTGCCTCTATTCCACCATGTTTTAAAGCTTCTCTTATACTAAGATATGAATCCTGAACGTCAGTGTACTTTCCCACAAGCGCAATTCTCACTTCCTCTTCGAGATTTCTCAGCTTTTCAACTATCTTTTCCCATTCTCCACTTGACTCCTTCTTTTCAAGCTTTAGTTTTGACAGTATATAGTTGTCCAAACCTTCTCTTCTAAACATGAGTGGAACTTCGTATATATCCTGAGCATCTTCAGCACTTATCACAGCTTCAACAGGAACATCGCAGAACAGTGAAATCTTTCTCTTAGTTCCGTCCTCAAGCTCCCTAGCACATCTGCCAACTATCACGTCGGGCTGTAGACCTATACTCCTCAACTCCTTAACGCTGTGTTGCGTGGGTTTTGTCTTCTGCTCACCACTCGAATCGAGGGGAACCAAAGTTACGTGAACAAGAAGAAAGTCTTCTGATCTCTCTTCATTTCTCATCTGCCTTATAGCTTCAAGGAAAGGCATTCCTTCAATATCTCCGACAGTACCTCCAATCTCAACAAGGCATATCTCCGCCTTACTCTCGTCCGCAACTCTTCTTATCCAGCTTTTTATCTCATCGGTCACGTGCGGAATTATCTGAACTGTTTGACCGAGATACTTCCCTTTCCTCTCCTTTTCTATGACGTTCCTGTAGATTTTACCAGTAGTTATGTTGTGATCTCCCGTAAGTTCAACACCCATAAATCTTTCATAATGCCCCAGATCAAGGTCAACTTCAGTTCCATCCTTAAGAACATAAACCTCTCCGTGCTGGAATGGATTCATTGTACCGGCATCTATATTTATATATGGATCTATCTTTATCGGTACAACTTTGTAACCCATTTCGACGAGAAGTCTACCTATTGAGGCTGAAGTTATTCCCTTGCCAAGACCACTCATAACTCCCCCCGTTACCATGATGTACTTCATGGTAAACACCTCAAGAACTCTCTATTTTTTTCCTTACGTCTGGGGGGAGCATGTTTGGTATTCCATCATCTATTGGATACTCTACTTTACAGTTTTTACAGATGAGTTTTCCTTTTATAATCTCTTCTTCGTTTTCTTCTTCAACTTCAAGAACCAAGTCTCCCTTGCAAACCGGGCATGCTAAAATGTCGAGTAAACTTCTTCTCATATATTTTGGAGAAAGGAAGAAAATATTAGTCTTTCGAAGTCACAGTTCATTGGTGATTTACAATGACAAAAGCAATAAGAAATGAAAGGACATGCAAGAAGTGTAAACACTACAGAAGGTGTCTTGAGTGGAACTGTCTAAAAAATCCCGATGAGTGCGAGTACTTCGAGAGTTTATGACAAACAATTTATTACCATTTTTAGTCCAAAATTCATGAGAAGCGACACCGTAAAAAAGGGAGCTGAAAGAACCGCTCACAGAGCTCTTCTGAAGGCTACTGGAGTAACGGATGAGGATATGGAAAAACCGTTCATAGGAATTGCAAACGCATACAACGATATAGTTCCGGGGCACATGATACTTGACAAACTTACAAAAGCTGTTAGAGAAGGTATATGTGCTGCTGGGGGCACACCTTTTGAGTTTGGTGTTATTGGAATATGTGATGGTATTGCCATGGGTCATGATGGAATGAAGTATGCTCTGGCTTCGAGGGAGCTAATAGCAGATACAATAGAGGCGATGGTCGAAGCCCACCGCTTCGACGGACTCGTGGTTGTTGGAGCTTGCGACAAGATAATTCCGGGAATGCTTATGGCCATGCTCAGGTTGAATATTCCATCAATAGCTGTTACTGGAGGACCTATGCTCGCGGAGAGAGTGGGTAATAGAGTGGTTACAATAAAGACAGCTTTTGAAGCTGCTGGAGAGTACAAAGCTAATAAGATAAGTAAACAAGAGTTGAAGCTCTACGAGGATTACTGCGCTGCTTACTGTGGAAGCTGTCAAGGACTATATACGGCAAACTCCATGCAGCTTTTAACGGAAACTCTTGGGTTAAGCTTGCCCTACTGTTCTACTTCCCCGTGCGGTTCTTCAAGAAAGTTGAGGTTAGCCAAAATTAGTGGAATGAGAGTAATGGAACTTGTAAGGGAGGAAATAAAGCCTTCAGATTTCATAACCGAGGAGTCATTTAAGAATGCAATAACCATGGATATGTTAGTAGGCGGTTCTACCAACACAGTTCTTCATCTGCCAGCAATAGCTAAGGAAGCAGGAATTAAATTGAGTCTAGACTTGTTTGATGATATAAGTAGGAAGACCCCACACATAGTTGCTATTGATCCAGCATCTGAGCTAACAATAGCCGATCTTGATGAAAGCGGAGGAGTGCCTATGCTCTTCAAAAAAGCGAAAGATTACTTCAGTAATGAAATGACAGTTAGCGGTAAGAGGATCTATGATATAGCGGAAGAAGCTTTTGTGAGGGGGAGGGATATAATAGCAGAACCGTCGAATCCCCTTCACAGGGAAGGCGGGATTGCTATTTTAAGAGGTAACTTGGCTGAGAAAGGTAGTGTTGTAAAGCAGGCAGCTGTTAGAGAAGATATGCTGAAGTTCGAAGGAAGTGCAAAAGTTTACGATTCTGAGCAGGAGGCTCTCAAAGCCATTCTCGGTGGTGAGGTTGAAGAGGGAGATGTCGTGGTTATAAGGTACATGGGTCCAAAAGGTGCTCCGGGAATGCCGGAAATGCTCCTTCCTACAGCTGCAATATCAGGTATGGGCATTAGTAGAGTTGCTCTTATAACTGATGGAAGATTTAGTGGAGCTACGAGAGGACCATGCATAGGACATGTTGCGCCAGAAGCAATGGTTGGGGGGACCATAGCTCTGGTAGAGGAAGGTGACATAATAAGCATAGACATACCAGCAAGAAAACTCGAGCTGAACGTGAGTAATGATGAGTTGAAGGACAGAAGAGAGAGGTGGAAACCAAAAAAGAGGGAGATTAAGGGATACCTGTCGAGATACGCAAAGCTCGTTAGCGGAGCAGACGAAGGAGCAGTTTTCATTTGAATTATTTTTGTTAATTATTTTTGACTTATTATGAACAATTAGTTAAAGTTTAATTTAAAATTATATTTTTCTATAATGGTTTAAATTGATAGGAGTAGTAACTTTTAACGATGTAATAAAATACCTGTTAGATAAATATGAAAGACGGAATGTTAGATTTATATCAGCTCACATGAAAATGCTGTAAATTTATCAATGATGCACAGTGGCGCTGGGATTGATTTCAATTAAAAATTGCATAAGATGCTTTTTCACTTTTTCTAAGTGCCAATGTTACTGTTAATCCTGATTATAAGTTCAAGTTTT
>QNXS01000040.1 GCA_003978865.1 Archaeoglobus sp.
AACAATGTCTTCGGATTAACTTAAGTACTTAACGGTAAAACCTGAAGTGTGCATGAGTTAAATGAAAGCCATCTAAGCAGTATTTTGAGGTACCTTAAAAAGTTCAACAATGTGTGCTTAGCCTACTCTGGCGGCATGGATAGCACACTCTTAGCTTATCTGCTAATTCTGGCTGGTGTGAACTTTAGAGCATTCATGATTGCAAACGAATTTATTTCCGAGAGCAGAGTTAAGAGTGCAAGAAGGATAGCCGAGAAACTCGGATTTAATCTTGAAATTCTTAGAGTAAAAGCAACAGACAGTATGCTTGAAAATGGAGAAATGAGATGTTACTACTGCAAGAAACAGATGTTTTCAAAGATTTCTGAGTTTTGCAGGGGAAAAATTCTCGATGGAACAAACTCAAGTGATTTGAATAAAAACAGACCGGGATTAAAGGCTTTAAAGGAGTTTGGAGTGGTTAGTCCACTTGCAGAGCTGGGTTTATCGAAGCCTGATGTTAGAAAGATGGCTGATTTTCTTGGTTTAGAGCAGATACCCTCAGATTCCTGTCTGGCTACAAGAATAAATGGAAAAATAACGATGGAAAAGCTAAGTTTCGTTGATATTGCCGAAAGAATTGCTCTTAGAGTGTTAGCTGGGAGGGGATTCAGGGTTGAAAAGCTGAGAGTCAGAATTGACGGCACTTTAAAAGTGGAAGTTATTTTAAAGTTTTTGAAGTAACATACAGCTATATATAGTAGTATATAAACTTGAAATTGTTAAATTGTTAAAACCCGAAGTAAGTACAGCTTTGGCAACAGAACTTTTAAATACAATTCTTCAACCTTAAAAGGCATGAGTGAGTTTAAACACATAGTCAGAATTGCCGATACAGACCTTGATGGCAGAAAAAATGTTATGTTCGCTCTTACGGGAGTAAAGGGTATAGGTCTCAGGATGGCAAGATGTATAGTAAATTATCTCGGATTGAACGCTGAAAAGAAACTTGGAGAAATGGACGATGAAGAGATAGAAAAGCTAAAGACGTTTATTGAAGAAGAAATAGAAGTTTTACCGAGCTGGGTTCTAAACAGGAGAAAAGATCCCTACACGGGTAGAGATTTGCATTTACTGAGCAAGGACGTCGATTTTGCCAAAATGGTTGATGTTGAGAGGATGATTAGAATGAAATGTTACAGAGGATCAAGACATGCTAAGGGCAAGAAAGTCAGAGGTCAGAGAACAAGAAGCACCGGAAGAAGTGGAAGAACTGTGGGTGTTATAAGAAGAAAGAAGTAACAAGAAAAGAAGGAAGATGAAAGAGGTGAACGTATATGGGAGATCCTAAAAAACATAGAAAGAAGTATGTAACACCTACACATCCTTGGAATAGAGAAAGGCTTGAAAAGGAAGCAAAAATTGTGATAAAGTATGGACTCAGAAACAAGAGAGAACTGTGGAGATTTCAGAATATGCTGAGGAAATACAGGCGTGTTGCAAGAAATCTACTGGCAAAGGTTGATGCACCGGGTGCTGAAGGGGCTTATGCCAAAGCTATAGCTCAGACAGTCATAAAGAAGCTTGTCAGGATGGGAGTTCTTGAGAAGGGAGCTGTCTTAGATGATATACTCAACTTAAGCGTTGAGGACTTCCTTGAAAGGAGGTTACAAACAAGAGTTTACAGGCAGGGGCTTGCAAACACAATAAAGCAGGCAAGGCAACTAATAACACATGGTCATATAGCGGTGGATGGTAGGAGAGTGACATCACCAAGTTTTATAGTTGAGAGAGAGATGGAGAGTAAGATAGATTACTACGTCAACTCACCATTTGCTAAAAGAGGTTTGGTTGAGAAAGTTGAACAAACTGAGTAGGAGGTTATATTATGGCAGAAAAAAAGAAAGGTAAAGGAAGATGGGGAGTAGCTCATATATTCAGCAGCTACAACAACACAATAATAACGATAACGGATATAACGGGCAGTGAGACTATCGCAAGGATCAGTGGTGGAATGATTGTAAAAGCTGACAGGGATGAAGGAAATCCGTATACAGCTATGCAGGCAGCACTTAGAGTTGCTGAAATGGCAAAAGAGAAGGGAATAGAGGGGGTACACATAAAGGTGAGGGCTCCGGGTGGCAACAAACACACAACACCGGGACCGGGAGCTCAGGCTGCAATAAGAGCTCTTGCAAGAGCCGGACTCAAGATCGGGAGAATTGAAGATGTAACTCCAATTCCACACGATGGTACCCGCCCACCAGGTGGAAAGAGGGGCAGAAGAGTTTAGCCTCTCTTGACCTTTAATACAATTTTGGCGGGGTGCGGTCATGGAAGTTGAGTTTATCGAAAAAGATGAGAATAAAGCTGTTTTAGTTCTTAAAAACGTGCCTGTGGCTCTCGTAAATTCAATCAGGAGAGCCATGATGAGTTATGTTCCCACTATGGCAGTTGACTATATAAATGTTTATATGAATACATCGTATCTCTTTGATGAAATACTTGCTCATCGTATAGGATTGATTCCTATCAAAACAGATGTTGACAAGTTTAACTTTCCGGATAAATGTGAATGTGGTGGTGAGGGCTGTCCGAGATGTCAGGTATCTCTGAGGCTTAATGCAGAGGGTCCAAAAACTGTATACTCTGGAGAATTTGTTTCCGATGATCCTGAAACGAAGCCCGTTTACGATAACGTTCCCGTTGTAAAACTCTACGAGGGACAGCAACTCATGATTGAAGCTGTTGCAAGGCTTGGAATCGGAAAAGAACATGCAAAGTGGAAACCTGTTTCAGTGTGTGCCTATAAAATACTGCCTGAGATAAGGATAGATGAAAAGTGTAATGTGTGTAGAGACTGTGTATTAGCCTGCCCCAGACAAGTCTTGGAAATTAATGATGGAAAAATCTCGGTGAGAGATCCATTAAATTGCTCTATGTGCATGGAGTGCACAAATGTTTGTGAAGAAAATGCAATATCTGTTGAAGAAACTGATAATTACCTCTTCACGATCGAGAGCGTGGGTTCAATGCCCGCATTGGAGATATTCAGAAGGGGTGTAGAAGTACTAATGAAAAAGGCAGAAGAGATGA
This sequence comes from Archaeoglobus sp., assembly GCA_003978865.1. Lineage (GTDB taxonomy): Archaea > Halobacteriota > Archaeoglobi > Archaeoglobales > Archaeoglobaceae > WAPX01. The sequence continues at coordinate 3,076 of QNXS01000040.1, forward strand.
ATAAATCTCTTGAATACATCTAATTTACTTTTTCCTGTCTGAATTTTTAACTGAATTTTCTTAACTGAATTTTTAAGGAATAAACATTTAAAACTCAGGCTTTTAAGTAGCTCTGTGGTCAAGGTTGGGGCATTCATCTGCAAATGCGGTCTGAACATAGCCGGAGTTGTGAACGTTGAGAAGATTGCGGAGATTATCAGAGAAAGAGGTTACTTTGCCAGAGTACTTGACTATGCCTGTTCTGAAGCTGGACAACAAGAAATTGCTGAATTGGTTGAAAAAGAGAAATTAGATAGTTTCGTTGTTGCCGCGTGCAGTCCAAAACTTCATGAGCATACATTCAGAAAACTTGCAAGGAAGATTGGAATAAATCCTTACATGATTGCCATGGCAAATATAAGAGAGCAGTGTTCGTGGGTTCATCGGGGAGCGGGTGCACAGAGAAAGGCTGAAGAACTCACTCTAATGGCTATTGAAAGAGTAAAAAACTCAAAACCCCTGAGCAGAAAAAGACTAAAAAGTGTGAAGAGAGCAGTTGTTGTTGGAGGAGGAATTGCTGGAATAGAAACTTCTTTAATACTCGCCAACTCCGGAATTGACGTTATTTTGGTGGAAAAAAGAGGAAGTCTTGGAGGGCACATGGCTCTGTTAAACGAGATATTCCCGAACAATGATTGCTCAATATGTGTTTTAGCTCCAAAAATGAACGAAGTATGGGAGCATGAGAAAATAAAAGTTTATACTAATTCTGAAGTTGTATCTGTCGAAGGCTCTGCCGGGAACTTTAGGGTAAAAATTAGAATTAAGCCAAGGTACGTGAACACTGAGTGCAAGGGTTGCATAGACGATTGCTCCTCTGTTTGTCCGGTTACTGTTTATGACAGCTTTCTTGGAACTTTCAGAAAAGCAATATATGTTCCTTTTCCTCAATCCACTCCGCTTTATGCAGTAATCGATGAGGAGAACTGTATCAGGTGTGATTTGTGTGTCAAAGCTTGTGAACCGAATGCAATAGATTTCTCTCAGAAAGCTGAAGAGTTTGAAGTAGTGGCTGGCGCCATAGTTGTTGCCACGGGATACGAGCTTTTTAATCCGGAAATCAAGAAAGAGTACTTCTTTGGATATGAAAGAATAATAACCTCACTCGAGCTTGAGAGATTACTGTCTCCATCGGGTCAGCTCAGATTTGAAGAGTTATTTTCCGATGTTAGAAAAGTCGCATTTATTCAGTGCGTTGGTAGTAGAGACGCATCAACGAATCCCCACTGTTCGGTTGTTTGCTGTATGGCAAGTGTTAAAAATGCTACAATTCTACGCAGGAGATACGGAGTTGAAACAGCAATTTTTTACATAGATCTTAGAGCTGGTGGTAGAGGTTATGAAGAGTACTATAAAAGAGCTATGAGTGAAGGAGTCAGGTTTGTAAGAGCTAAACCGTCAATTTTACCGGAAAATGGAAAAGTTGTTTTAAAGTATGAGGATTCCCTTCTTGGCAGGGTTGTTGAGGAGGAATTCGACCTCGTAGTTCTGGCTGTTGGAATGAACAATTGTGGAGAATTTAGTTTTGTGAATACCGGCAAAGATAACTTTGTAGAAGTTGTACACCCAAAACTCAGACCGGTTGAAACGAGCAGATCCGGTATTTTTGTTGCCGGCTGCGCCTCAGGACCAAAGGACATAAGAGATAGCATAAATTCCGCCGGACTGGCTGCTGCAAAAACTGTTGAACTTCTCAGCGGGGATGTGGAGCTGGATCCATATAATGCCTACGTTGCTAAAAGCTGTAGTGGTTGTGGTGTTTGTGAGAATCTTTGTCCTTCAGGAGCAATTGAAGTTTATAAAAAAGAAAAAAAGGTTAGTATAAATACAAATGCGTGCAGAATGTGCGGGTTATGCGTTTCAGCCTGTCCGGAAGAGGCAATAGATCAGGGATTCTACTCTAATGCCGAAATATTTGCTGAAATATCACAGGTTTCTCCGGACAGTGTTCTGGTTTTTGCCTGTAACTACTGTGCTTATTCCGCTCTTGATTTAGCTGGAGCTCTCAGGATGAAGTACAGCGATCGCATCAGAGTGATAAGAGTTCCATGTTCAGTTAGAGTTTCTGTGAAGATGCTACTTGAGGCTTTGAGGGTTGCCAGAGGAGTAGTTCTTGCAGGATGCAGAATTGGAGAGTGCCACTTTGGTGTCAATACAATTGCAAAAAGAAGGATTAAGGCATTAAAGGAATTTCTTGGAGAAGATGGAAAAAGATTGAAAGATATCTGGTGTTCTGCTGGGGAGGCGGATGTTATAGTGAGAGAACTAAACAACTTTATCCAAGGTGAGTTAAATGCCAAGTGATGTTAAAGTGGATAGGGTAGCTGATGTTGTAGATAAAAAACTTGTATTTACGCAGATAGTATGTTTCGTAGATGGAAAGGAGAGGAGAAAGTTAGTATTTTCTGCTGACAGATGTAGTGGATGCCAGTTCTGTGTTTATGCCTGTCCTACCAATTCAATACAGTTTGCAGGCTATGAAATGCTTGTAGCGGGAATGCCACTTATTTTAGATCATACCACATGCTGTTTCTGTGGAATATGCTTTTCTCTATGCCCCGATAGAGCTTTTGACTTCAGCATTGATGGGTCAAGAAGTATGGCTGTGAGGCTTGCTGGCGGTGCAAAAAAACTCGAAAACTGTGTTAATTGCAAAATTTGTAGTGAAATTTGCCCTGCTGAGGCTGTTCAATTCAGACTGCTCAAAAGTATTGATGATATTCACGAGAGAAAAATTTTGGGGAATGAATTAAGTACGAGAATAAATGAAAATAATGAAAATAATAAAAATAAAAATAAAATAGATCATAAAATAGGTCATAAAATAAACAGTAAATACAGTCTGAAAATAGATACGGAGAAGTGCAAGCTCTGTGGAAAGTGCACAGCTTTTTGTGATGCTCTAATTGCAGTTAGCAGGGATGTAACACCTTCAAATCCAAACCCATTTTCTGAGATTTTATTCAGAGAAGAACTGTGCGATTACTGCGGGTTGTGCGAGAAAATTTGTCCGAATGAAGCGATAACTGTGGAAAGTGAAGAGAAAGTTGACTGCGAGGTTGGGGAGATAGCAGAGGTTGAAATAACCGATGCCTGTATCGAGTGTGGATTGTGCAAGCTTTCCTGTCCGTATGAAGGGGTGGAGGTTGTAAAAAGTTTTGAAGGGGAAATAAAAGTTCAGTGGGAAAGATTAAAAAGAGTGTGTGACTGGGAAAGTTGTAAAGCCTGCCTAAACGTCTGTAAAAGCAGGGCATGGTACATTGAAAATGGGGAGCTGAAACTCGAACCGAGTTTGTGCCGATTCTGCAGAGCTTGTATGTATGCATGCCCGGAAAAGCTTATTGAGGTAAAACTTGAAAAAATTGTGGTAGAGACGGATTGGGAAGGCATGCTAAGAGCTGTTGATAGAATACTTAAGGAAAGAAAAGCAAGCACTGGTAGGGAATGGCTATCATCGTTAAAGCCATTAAGATCTTCAGAAGAGGTTGTTTACGAAAGAAGCTTTGATATAGAGTATGAAACCTTAGAAACCAGAGCCATACTTGAAGCTATAAAAATTTTAGATAATCCTGTTTACAGGCGACTTTTTGAGCTGAATCCCGATAAATTTCTAAAAGTTATAAAAAGCAGGTGAAAACGTGAAAGTCCTGCTATGTATAACCGGAAGTCTTGCATCTGTGGAGAG
>QNXS01000031.1 GCA_003978865.1 Archaeoglobus sp.
TGGCTCTAATTAAAAAACCTAACTGGATCACAATAGACATTGCAGCGTACTTTCTGGCAGTGGGAATAATATCCATATTCGGTATAAGTCTGGCACCAATACCGGTGATTGCTCTAATGCTTGTGCTGGCAATTTACGATGCAGTTTCTGTATACAAAACAAAGCACATGCTCAGCTTAGCAGAGTCTGTGATGAGCATAAATGTGCCCATGTTGTTTGTTGTACCAACTTCAAGAGAGTTTAAGGAAGGTAAACTGAACGACGATGAAAGAAAAGCCGTCTTTCTTGGGGTAGGAGATGTCGTAATTCCGAATATACTCGTTGCATCAGCTCAGAGATTTACTCAATCTCCGGTGTTTTTTGGGTTGAAAGTTGCTGCATGGTTTGCACTGTTGGGCGGTGTTTTAGGTCTTCTAATACTCCTAACGAGATTTGCAAAAAAACCTCAGGCTGGCTTACCATTTCTTAACCTACCGACAATACTTGGATATTTGGCAGGTATTTTGTTTTAACAATTTAAAAAATTACTTTAAAATTTTTGGTACAATCTTGAAGAATACACTTGCCATTGGCATTTGAACCATAAAGCAAGCTATTATCGACAAAACTACACATGGATTATGAAACGCAGATAAAGCAAGAGCTATCGCTATTGAAAGATTCTTTGTAGCTCCACCATATATAACTGGTATTGAATTAACGTAATTCAAACCCGCAAACCTTGATATAATGGTTCCTGCAATGAAAAGCACTGCATAGTAAATTACCGCTACGAGTATGAGATAAGATATGGCTGATGGGTTCGAAATTATCTTAACAGCCTGAAGGGATGATGCAACAAAAACAACACCAAGAGCACACATGCCAGAAAGAACTGGGAACAGAGGTCTCATCTTGTCTATAACATCTTCTCCAGCAGCTCGGAGTATACAATATCTCGTTATAAATCCCGCTGTCAGTGGTAAAAACACAAGAACTGCCAAGCTCCGCATTAATAGAGTTACAGGAATCTTAACGTAGGTGCCCACAAAAAACTGTAAAGTGTATGGAACCTGAACAACGGAGATTACAAGTGTTAAAGCCTGAAGAACTATTGCCAGAGGCACGTTTCCACCCAGTAACCCAGTCCATGCTGCATTCATACCCCCGGGTGGAACCGCTCCTGCAAGTGTAAATCCTGCAATAGTACTGTGCTCACGAATAAACAGAGATGAAATTGCAAATGCTATGAGAGGAGCAATTACGAGTATGTTTATCAATCCTAAGATTATTTCCCTTGGAGACCTAAACACATTTATAAAAAGAGAGAAGCGCGTGGGAACTATCATAACATAGATCATTAAAAACACAAGGGGTAGAACGAGACAACTCAGTTTAACTTCAGGAAAGTAATAACCAAAAACCAATCCAAAAAATATTGACAAGAAAACCCATAGAGTCATAAATTTCCTGAAGACTGTATTAAACCTTACAAGTCCATCCAACTTCATCACCCCACTACTCTAAAAAATCACTTTACAACCATAACGGGAAATTTAGAGTGTCTGATAACATTCTCAGCCGTTGAACCAATTAATTTCTCCAATTCACAGCCCAACTTCCCACACCCATGAGAACCGAGAACAATTATGCTTACTTTTTCACAATCCGCTACTTTCAAAATTTCTTCCCATGGACTTCCGATTCTAATTAAATATTTAACTTTGAAACCTTTTTCTCTGAGGTATTTCACAATGTCTCCAATTTTTTCCTCAGCTTTTTCAACAAGCTTTCTGTTCAATTTGTCTGTTTCAAATTTTATATTCATACCTGCCCAAGCAAATGCATCTTTGTAAGCTTCTACTACTACCCTGTCTATTACATGCAAAACTACAACCTCTTCACTTGTATCCTTTAACACCTTCAAATATTCCAAAACTTTTTTAGCTTCTTCTGAAAAATCTGTTGGGTAAAGAATCTTCTTAAACAAATCACCACCTCCCAAAAATTCTATAAAATAATACTGCCGTTGACATCTGAAATATAAATCCTACTGCTATAGGCAATGCTGTAAACGTGCTAAATGAGATTATAGCTATACCAAGAGCTATTGGAAGATTTTTCATTCCACAGGCATAGGTAAGAGCTATGTTTTTCGCTCTATTGAAAAGCCGTTTACTTGAAATATATGCCAAAACAAAAAGTGATGGAAAAATTAAGGCTGAAGAAATCAATAAAGGTAGTAGCATTTCACTATTTCTAAGGATTAAAGGTGTCGTTACATTAACAGCTATAAACATTAAAAATGCAGCACATACAGCAGAAATTGCAGGACATAAAGGCAAATAATTTTTAATATTTATTTTGCTCTTAAAGATTTCCCGTATACACATTCCTATTATGACTGGCAATAGAATTGAATATATTAGGTCTAAAAATATTTTAGTAATTTTTATTTTTACATAATGTCCAGCAAGATAAGATATAATTAGAGGTATAAAAAATGGTGCCAAAACCATTGTCCCGGTACCGATCACCACCGCAAGAGGCACATCCCCCTCGAGCAATCCTGTCCATACCATAGCCATCCCAGCGCAGGGAACAGCTCCAATAAGGATTATTCCTGTTTTTAACTCCGGATCTGGAACAATTAAAGATGTAATGTAACAAAGCATAGGGGCAAAAACAAAGTTCAAGAACATTCCAAACAAAAAACCTTTTAAATCTTTTAATGCTGAAATAAATGAGCTAAAAGTCATGGTAAAGCCCATGGATGCTATCATCAGGAAGATGAACTCGGTTGAATATCTTTTAAGTAGCGTTCCCGGATAGTTTGTGTTTAGACCTATCACTACCCCTAAAGTGAGGGAAGAGATCATTATATATGAATACTTTTCTTTTATTAATTTTGCAAGTTCTTGAGCTTTCATAAATTTCACATTAAGATTTTTAATTTTTCTATGAAATTTATTTTCCAATTCTTCTCCTCAAAATGGTAGATTGGATATTCTGATAGACTGTATTTGGGGCACTTTGATATTTTTCTCGAGGCAAACACGTGTTCAAACGCCATTGTATTGTTTATTTACTAAACAGTACTTAAATGTTTGGTTTAAAAAATAAGCTAAACTAGTTCTTCCTCCCCCATATCGCTCTACGTAGAACTCCAAATGCAACACCTAAGTTACCCTTTTTTATTTCTCTAAGGATAAATTTTGGTCTTAGATAGAAACGCAAATAACAATACTTGAGAAACTTCGAAATTTCCTTAGGCGACATATACATATTTTTTAAAACAGGTTTTCCTGCCGTATAATCGTCAAAATTAGTTGTTAGAAGTAGTCCTTTCTTTTTTGCTTCAGAATATATTTCTGTTCCGGGATATGGTGTCAATATCGAAAATTGAGCATAGTCTGGATCTAACTTTAAAGCAAATTTTAGCGTTGCCTGCATGTCTTTCTTTTTCTCGTAGGGGGCACCAATTATAAATGAGCATATAGTAGTTATACCCTCCTCTTTTGTAAGTTTAACTGCTGTTTTTACTTTTTCGAGATCTATCCTTTTTCTATAGTATTTTAGAATTTCAGGTTTTGCTGACTCAACCCCGTAGTATATAGCAGAACAACCAGCCCTCTTCATTTTTCTGAGAAGATCTTTGTTGATCGTATCAACTCTTGAAGAGCAACTCCATTCTACATCTAACTTTCTATTTCTAATTTCATCACATATCTTTTCAACTCTCTTCTTGTTCAGTGTAAATGTGTCATCGCTAAATGCTACGTATTTTGCTTTGAAGTCGTTGACAAGCCACTCTATTTCGTCTACAACGTTTTCAGCACTTCTTGCCCTAAATTTTCTACCCATAAAAAGAGAAGAAGAGCAGTATCTACAACCAAAAGGACAACCACGGGAAGTAATCATTGGAAAGTGCTCTAACTTGTGTCCAAACACAGTATACTTATTTATGGGCATGAGGTCATAAGCTGGAAATGGTAAAGAATCGAGATCCTGTATCTGCTCTCTTGGACCATTGTAAACTATTCTTCCACCATCTTTGTAAATTACACCTCTAACACCCTCAAAAGATTTCCCAGCATCAATCCTTTCAGCAAGCTCCAAGAGCGTGTATTCCCCCTCACCGATGCAAACAGCATCAACGAATTCATGTCTAAGAACGTCGTAAGGCATAAATGTTACATGAACTCCACCAAGAATTATAAAGATGTTTGGAAGTTTTTCCTTTATTGCCTTAGCGTACTTTAACGCGGAATTAAATGTCGGCGTTGTGGACGTTATTCCAACAACTGCAGAATCTTTTATTTTATTTATGATGTCTGGTAGCTTAAATTTTTCTATCATGTTGTCAATTATTTTAACTTTAAATCCATTATTCCTCAACACGGAGGCAAGGTACCCAAGACCAAGAGGGGGAGTTGATATATCAAGCCTCCTAACAACTTCGACATTTGCATCGGGATTAATCAGATAAATCATGTAATTTATGTATATCTAAACACCTAATAAACTTTATTGTTTAAAAAATAAACACCAAAACACCCAACAACATAAACAATTAAAAAACAACATCGGGACAAAAGCCGAATTTCTTTGAAATTTATTGTTCTCCGGGTTTAACTCTCTTTATATAATCAGAAAGTGGACATACTATTTTTATTGTACCAGCTTCTGTTATCTCGAAAATCCAAGTTCTTGAATCATGACCACACAATCTACATCCATCAATCCTTATAGTTCTCAGGACACTCCCTACAGGCAATCCATACAGACTCACATCCCATCTGTTGTCTATCAGTTTTTTGTCTAAGACTATTGTCCCATCAACTATATGTGCAACTGCAAGCCCTCCTGCTGCTTCAGCAGTATCACTGCTCTGTGAACTTCTTTTCTGAGAAACAAAGAGTCCTGTTTGCTTCCATTTCTTCAAAAAGTTAAAGAACTGTCTAACTATTTGTCTCGCCATCATCTCCCTATGCTCATAAAGTCCCGTTATGCTGTCTATTATAACGTTTGTTACTTTCTTTTCCTTTATCGCGTATGCCATAGTATCTATCAGAGCTCTCGGATTCTCCCGCAATTCTTCATTCTGAGAAGCATCTATCACTACAACGTTTTCCTCAACCTTGGAGAAATCTATTTCAAGTGCTAAGCTTTTCTGCTTTAAGGCTGTGTAGAGAAAATTAGCAGGACTTTCAACAGTAACAAAGAGAACTCTATATCCATTTCCAGCTTGAGTTACTGCAAACTGTTCAGCGAGAACACTCTTACCACTGTCAGGTACACCGGTAAGATTTATAACTGAAAGATACGGTATACCACCAAGAGGTTTTTTTGTGAATTTACCATTCTCAATATCAACTTTATAGAACATTTCATCAAGTTTTGTTCCTGTTGGTATACCGAAGAGTTTTGGAGCCTTAGCTTTCAAATCCCCAAGCTCAAAGTATTCCATGTAGATAGTTATTTCATCAAGTATTAAGCATTAACGCTTAAATAGTATAGTACTTAAATAGTATTGATGAAAATAAGTATCAATGAGCATAACAGTTCTAAAAAGTAAAAAATTTATATTGAGTCTTACAAACATATCAGTGGGGTAAATCATGAGTAACTTTAAGCCTGTATTGCTTGTAATAGTGTTGATAGCTGTTGGATCGCTTGTCATGCCACAGACAGTCTCACTTTTCGCCGGGCAACACTGGTGGTACAATATAAGCGGTACAGGAAATCAGGTTCCATGTCAGAAATGTCATGCTGACATATATGAGGAAATGAGGTTGCACATCGGACCTCATACTGGAGAGACTGGTTATGTTTTTCAGTGTCAGCTATGCCACAGAACAGCCTTCACCGGATTTTCGTATGCTACCGTTAATCAGAGTTCTGTAACAAGTGTATATCCCGGAAAACAGGCTCATGCTGCATCAACTGTAAGGTGTCTAACATGCCACGGAGCATATGGTAATACTGCTCACGTGAGTTACTACTTGAATACTCTGGGTGTCCAAGCTTGTTACGCCTGCCATGGTAATCCTTCAGTAACGGCTAGTAACTATGTTATTGCCGGTGGTTTCGGTTTGACAGCATTACCCGGAGATACTGGTAGTATGGCAGCACATGAGAGGTTCGTTATTGAAGCTAAAAACAACACAACACTAAGAGGTGCAAACGAAGCATGTGTTGCCTGCCACACCCACGTTGCAGTAAAGATAATCTGGCACCACAAGAGAAGCTTGGAGTTCAATGTTTCTATAAACAACCCTGTTACACTGTCTAACGGAGTGCACAACTGGTCAGTTACAAACTGGAAAGTTAACGGAACGGCAGTTGCAACAGTATGGGGTAATGCCAGCGGTAACGGTAGTGTCAGTTACAACAGCAACTACTGGCCATGGTCAAATAGCAGTAGTCTAAATACAGTGTACAGTAGTATATAATAAATCTTTCTACTATTTTCAATTTTTTCATTGTTTTTTAATTTTTAAAATTCATTAAATTATTTACTCCATGTATGTAGTTATCTAACGTTTATATATATTCATAAATCTCCGGTAATAAGTTTTCAACAGGGAAAATAAACAATATCCTCGGCATTGACATACCTTTCAGGATCTATTTTCCTTCTAATTCCTTTAAGCCACTTTTCGGCAGAGAGCATCGCACCTATTCTGTTTAGAGGTGTATTATTGTTCCCGCAATGATAGCTGTAGGTACACT
>QNXS01000068.1 GCA_003978865.1 Archaeoglobus sp.
TAATTGTATATTTTTATTGTATATTATCTGTATTCAGTATTACCTTGCAACTTATTATTGCGAAATTATTATTGAGAGTTTATTGAGAGTCTTTCAACAACGAATAGATAAAAATAAATAGACAAAAATAAATAAACTAAATAATAATAAAATAAATTAAAATAATAAAGTAATAAAGCTAATAAAAAATAATTGTATTTAAAATATATTTAAATTAGTCAAAAATTAGTATTCAGGTTCTCCCATTCCCTCGAATCCGGTCTTCTTTGTTTTTTCCATACCCTTTGCAGCTATGACATCGTCGATTCTGAGTATCATTACTGCTACTTCAGTAGCCGATTCAATTGCGTGAGTTTTAACCCTCAACGGTTCGAGTACACCCATGTCCTTCATGTTAACAACTTTACCTGTTTCGACATCAACTCCAGAGTAAGCTTCTCCCTTCTCATGAGCTGCTTTAAGTTCAACAAGTACATCTATTGGATCAATTCCCGCATTTTCAGCAAGAGTCTTTGGTATTATCTCCAGAGCATTAGCAAAGGCTTCAGCGGCAAGCTGTTCTCTGCCTCCAAGAGTTGGAGCCCACTGCTTCAGTTTCAGGCTGAGCTCTATTTCGGGAGCTCCACCGCCGGCAACGACCTTACCATCTTCAAGGGCTACGCCTACAACCCTGACAGCATCTTCTATACCTCTTGCCACTTCTTCGACTACGTGCTCAGTTCCACCCCTTATGAGTATGGTTACAGCCTTTGGATTCTTGCAACCAGTGACAAAGACCATCTTTTCGTCACCAACTTTCCTCTCCTCTACAAGCTCTGCCTCTCCAAGATCCTCACTGCTTATATCTCTCAGATCTGTAAGAACCTTAGCACCGGTAGCCTTTGCAAGCTTTTCTATATCACTCTTCTTTACTCTTCTGACTGCAAGAACACCTGCCTTAGCTAAGTAGTACTGTGCCAGATCGTCAATTCCCTTCTGGCAGAATACGACGTTGGCACCAGCATCAACTATTCTGTTTACGAGTTCCTTGAGCATCTTCTCCTCTTGCTCGATGAATTTCTGGAGCATTTCAGGATCGGTTATTCTTATTTTAGCATCAGTTTCTGTCTCCTTGACTTCCAGAGCTGAATTTACGAGTAGTATCTTCGCGTTCTCAACTCTCTTCGGCATTCCCGGATGTACAACTTCCTTGTCAAGAACTATGCCATCCACAAGTTCAGTATCCTCAACACTTCCACCCTGCTTCTTTTCAAGCTTAACAAAGTCAGGATCAAACTTTAATTTATCTCCTACTTCTTCTACTACTGATTTTACAGCTTTTACGACTATGTCAGTAAGTTTGTCAAGGGATACTTCAGCACCCTTTCCAGTCATAGCAGTCATTGCTATTTTTCTCAAAATTTCATCGTCATCCTTGCTTATTGGTATTGCCATCTCGTTAAGAATCTCAACAGCTTTCTCACAGGCAAGTCTGTAACCGTTAGAAATTATAGCCGGGTGTATCTCCTGATCGAGCAACTCCTCAGACCTCTTAAGCAACTCTCCAGCAAGAACGACTGCTGTTGTTGTTCCATCTCCAACTTCGTTGTCCTGAGTCTTAGCAACTTCAATTATCATCTTTGCTGCCGGATGCTCAACATCCATTTCCTTCAGAATAGTTACACCATCGTTTGTGATTACAATGTCTCCAAGACTGTCAACAAGCATTTTATCCATACCTCTCGGACCGAGAGTGCTTCTCACAGCCTCAGCAATAACTCTTGCAGCCATTATATTCAGCCTCTGTGCATCTCTACCTACAGTTCTCTGTGTTCCTTCCTTAAGTATCAGGACAGGCTGCCCCTGCAAAGTTGCCATAACATCACCTCCTTTTGTTGCAGGGTAGATTTTCTAATGTATTGGTAGATATGTAGTTCTATATAAGATTTTTGGTGAAAAGGAGAGCAAGATTTATTAACATTGTCACTGTGAGCCAATGTAGCAAACTAAAGGTGAGAACATGAGCGATATAGGTAAAAAAATAAGAATGGAAAGAATATTTGACAGAAACAGTGGAAACACCGTTATAGTGCCAATGGATCATGGTCTATCCATGGGCCCCATAAAAGGTTTGGAAGACATGCCAAAAACAATAGATGCTGTTGCGGAGGGCGGGGCAAACGCTGTAGTCATACACAAGGGGGTAGTACCATACGGACATAGGGGTTATGGAAAAGATGTAGGTCTGATAGTTCACATGAGTGGATCGACTTCTCTCAGCCCTGATCCAAACGAAAAAGTGCTTGTTTGTACGGTAGAGGAAGCTATAAAACTTGGAGCAGATGCTGTTAGCGTTCACATCAATGTCGGTAGTAGAACTGAAGCTCAACAGATTAAAGTTTTGGGTGAAGTAAGCAGGACTTGCGAGGAATGGGGAATGCCTCTTTTGGCTATGATGTACCCAAGAGGTGAGGGAATAAACCAATTTGATGAGAATGCCGTCGCTCTTGCTGCAAGGGTTGGAGCTGAACTTGGAGCGGACATTGTTAAGACAAACTTCACGGGAAGTGTGGAATCATTCAAGAGAGTTACGAGAGGTTGTCCTGTCCCAGTAGTAGTGGCTGGAGGTCCAAAAATGAAAAATGAAGAAGATCTGTTAAGGATGGTAGAGATGGCAATAGATGGGGGAGCAAGAGGAGTTGCAATAGGCAGAAATATTTTTCAGGCTGAGGATCCAACAAAGATGACAAAAGCAATAGCGATGATTGTACATAACAATGTAAGTGCGAAAGAGGCTATTGAATTTTTAAAGTCTTAAATTTAATCTTTTTTGTAGGGTAAGTAATCTATTTTTACACCAGCTTCTCTCAAGAATTTTAGCCCTCTATCATCGGCATATTTATTTCCATATACAACTCTTTTTATCCCTGCATTTATTATCATCTTGGCACACATTATGCACGGTTGATGAGTGGTATACAGCGTTCCACCCGTTATGCTAACTCCATGTACAGCAGCCTGTATTATTGCATTCTGCTCCGCATGCACACCTCTACAAAGTTCATGCCTTTCACCCGATGGAACGTTTAACTTTTCTCTCAAACAACCAACCTCATCGCAGTGCGGTAGCCCAGTAGGAGCGCCATTGTAGCCCGTTGTAAGTATTCTCTTATCTTTGACTATGACCGCCCCAACTTTCTGCCTCAGACATGTTGACCTTGAAGCAACAACTCTTGCTATTTCCATGAAGTACTCGTCAATACTGGGTCTCTTAGAATTATTTGACATATATTCACCATTACTTTTTAAATATCTTTTTTCCGTTTTCTATAGCCACTTTTTTCACATCTTTTTCATCGAATTTTTCTTTGAGAGCGTTAGCGGTTTCAACAACTGTTAGTGCTTCAAAATCATTAAATCCGGTATCGCTATTAAGTACAAATTTCTCAAAACCATGCTTTTCTACTATGGAAATTACTTCTTCAACACTGATTTTCCCCGGTTGAACGGTAAGACCTGCATAGTAACCTTTCTTCAGAATTTCTTCAACTGTCTTTGGTGTGGCATGGTCTATAACAACAAGTTCCTCTCCAATCCCAGACGCATCAACAATTTTAAGCACTTTTTCAGTTACTTTTAACTTATTGTTTTTTGGTGTATGTACTATGCACGGCAAATCCAATTTTTTTGCAATTCCGAGATGTGCTGAAAGAACTTCTACTTCAACATCACTCGCACATTCAAGACCTATTTCTCCAATCACTTCTGCATTCTCTTCTACCCATTTAAGTGCTTTTTCCCACCCTCTGCATATACATCTCGGATGAACTCCAACAGCTGGAATTAACTCTAAACCAGCTTTTTTCCCCCTTTCGACTTCGAAGCTTGTGAGTTTTCTGAACATGTCTATAAGCGTTGAGCTGTACGATGGTACTACTGGATAGTATGCACAGCTTATTACATGCTTAATTCCTGCTTCTGCCATAGCTTTTAGCTCAGTGATTCCCTTTCCCTCAGAATGAATATGGGTGTCAAAACACTCCATGCTTCCTGAATTTAGGAAATTGCGTTTAAATTTTTTCCAAATTTGGAGTCTTTTGTTGTCTGTAGGCATACAACAAACCACCATTCAAATGTACATTCTTTTTAACTCAAAGTAACAGTAATCTACATATAGAGGAACTGAGCAATTTTTAGGAAAAGTTTGTGATAACTTGTTGATCAAAATATATTGGTAGATCGAAAGAGTAATATTGCTAAGGATCAGACTAATGTAGATGATAAGATGTATGCCGTAAGGAGGTAGGATGAAGATACCGTGATAAAAGTGGCTGGCCGTAGCAATTGTTCTCGCTATGGTTGGGTTGGTAGTGATGCCAATAATAAATACTACCGACTTGGCAGGATGCCTTGCATCGCAAGGTAATGGAGCTGGTGCTGCTGGTTCTGCACTGGTTGGTGCTGGACTTATACGAGTATCTCCAGAAATAGGTATGTTCTTAGTAGAGGCAGGATTGGTAAGCAGTTCAACAGGATTTGGTATAGCAATCGGAGGTATCTTGGTAGGGGTAGGGTTTGCGTTATGATTAGATTTAAAGAAATATTCGTTCTATTAATTTTTCTATTAATAATTATTTTATCTATAGATAGTATACTTTGCTACTTTGGAGAATCAGGTAAAAAAGTAAAACGATACTTAGCTTTGTTGGAGTTTGTTATTATTGTTTTAGCTACCTGGATGTTGGTGACCTGAAATGCCAAGGGGTGATGTAGAAGAGTTTGAAAAAGTGTTCCCATTAGTGCTAAAACGCGTTCTTCCATTAGGTATCATTGCTTTAATTATTATGTTTATTATTATTGAGCTATTCATTCCGAAGCCTGAAGAATTGGATATGCTCATTGTAGCAATTTTTGGAATAGGTATATTTTTTGGCATATATGCCAAACGATACGCAGAAAAACTACTACATGAGCAAAAATTTGAGGAATAGTTATGCCCCAAGTTATAATTGTAATTTCAATAGTTCTTTACTGTATTGGTGTCCTCTTGTGCTTGACTATGCCTTACCTAGACATAGAGTATACCGACACTAAAAATAAAATATTGAAATTAAAATTTTATTATGATACTTGAAAACAATCTTAAAGTAACTTTATTGTTATTGCTTGGTGCTTTCCTTTTTGGAATGACGACCGTATTAAATCTACCGTATTAAATCTTATATATAATGGGATGTGTACAGCTTTAATAATACGCAGTTCTCTCTTAAGTGGGATTAATTCAATTTCTGTAATCTTCTGTATCCTACCACACGGCATCTTCGAAATCCCTGCAATAATAATAGCGGGAGCGGCCGTTTTAAATCCCGTACGAAATAATCATATACTTGGGCTGGAAAGAAAGAATAAATACTAACGAAGGATGACATAAAAGAATACTTAACTTACATTAATCTCGATAATTTTAATCATAATAGCAGTATTTGTAGAAGCTTATATAACACCAAAAATAGCGGAGTACTTTCTATCAAAGTAAGATTAAATCAAATGTCAGATCAAACCACTCTTTTTGAGCTCTTTCAGAGTTATCAAGTTCATAGCAATTTATTCATATCCTTTTGAATATTTAACATCTTCCAAACAAGATATTGATCTATATAAATGGTAAAAGTTATTAAAGAGCAAAACTAAGGAGATGATAAGATGTATGCTGTAAGGGGGTGGAATGGGAAGAGAAAAGGAAACATGAAAAAGAAACGTTAATGGGCTTTATCAGCATGGGTAATTTTGAAGATTACTTTGTTCCTCGGATTAGCTTTACAATTTTTAGGGTACATACTTCTGGAAAACGTCATACCTCAGATACTTGCACCATTTGGCGCGTTATCAACTTTAACAATTGTGTACTATATAAAAATTTTTCAAAGTTTATATTCAAATACCTAATAATGTTTTTCAAGTTTTGTGTTTGATGTATCATCTTTGGCCTTTTTAATAACTTGCCTCTATCGTTCGATCACGCATGGGTACAAGATATCATAAATTTAGCATTTAATTATATATTATTAAAAAATTTAAAAGATATTCTTTATTATTTCTGGTTTGTAAAATTTAATTCTTTCTTCTTTTTTAGAGGTATCGTTATGGGCAAAAAAACTCAAATTAAAAATACTCAAATTAATAGCGTCTTTAACTTTCGCAGGAATCTGCAGTGTGGTGATATTTTTATTTTTTGCAGTCAATTTTAGGCTATGACAACTCGCTGGCAATAGCTATAGGTTTGGGGACGGAAGTATAACTGCCTATAGCCTATAAGTCGCTGCAACGACAGTCCAATCTAATAGGCCTTTTAATTTAATTGTTAGAAACAATTTCAGTTTGCTAATTTAATTTTTGGATTTGGTATTTTGACGACAACAAATCTATTTTTCTACATATCTCAATTAAAGAAAAAGTAATTTTTTACGTTTTTAAGATTTTAGATTGAATTTTAACTAATTGTTCGCAATTATTAAATACAATTCTCAATTCTCCAATTTTCTTGGCTCAAGGTAATCTTTTGGTGCTTCATCGAATGGCTTAAGGTACTTTTTCAAAACTTTTGGAATTCTAACTCTCCCGTCCTCAAGCTGGAAGTTCTCCACAATCGCCG
>QNXS01000042.1 GCA_003978865.1 Archaeoglobus sp.
ATATGATTGGAGAAGTAGTGTTCTGTGAGAAAAAGAAGCTTCTAAAGGTAGCAAATATTGAGTGCTGGAATTGTGAATATAATATAGTAAATGGAGGAGCCTGCTATCCATGGTCAAAAACGGATATTAAAAGTGTATGGTAGATTAGAAGAAAGCATCGAGCGTTTTTTGCCCGCTACGCCTTACTTCACTTTCAGAAAAATTGAATCTTTCGAGAATTCTCATAACCACAGGCAATACCTGTTTTTCAATGTAGTAATCTTTATCAAGTTTGTACACATTGCCATCTCTGTCAACAACATTTTCCCCATCGAAGGATTCCACCAAGTCAACAGGAAAAGCTCTATCCCCAACATTTCCTGAGCCCCTCAGTATTATGTAACCAATCTTGGATCCAACTGTATACATTATTCCCTTCTTTGCCGCTTTCAAAGCTGCTTTTACATGAGCCTGCACACTTTCATACTTTGTAGGTTTCCTTGTCAAGCTTTTATATACTACATATTGCTCAAGTGGATATTCTCCACATCTTATTTTCTCAATTACTTCTCTAACAAACTCAACTGCCCTTTCAGGATTTTTGTCCTTCAGTATGATCTCTATAACCTTCCTCTGAATACCTTTCGCAAGTTCACACCAATCCCCTCTCCTAACTTCCAGACCCTTTACCACAATTCTGCCATCTGTCGTGAGCCCGGCGTACCTCTTTTTTTCTACAAAGAATATACTTTTGTATAATTCATCTATTTCTATCTGAATTGGCATTTTTTCCCTGAATACTTTTATTAGTTTTCTTACTTCTCTTTTCAGATTTTCAAGGTCCAATCCGTCTTTCGTCACGAATATACTGTCCGTGTCGCCGTAAAGGACTTTAAACCCCATTTCTTCTGCTATTTTAACTGAAGTTTTTATGAAGTGCCTACCCCATGCAGTTGTAGCTTCAGCACACTCCTTGCAGTACCATCTTGCCAAACTCCACCCAGTATAACCGTAGAAAGAGTTTGTCAGAACTTTAAGTGTCATCTGCTTGATATCAAGTAGTCTATACTCAACGTTATCTCTCCCAAGTTTTTTCATTATCTTTTTTATTGCTCTCCTTTTTTCAATCAACATTCTGAGAATTCTACGGAAAAAACCATCCGGCACCTTTTTGAATGCATGTCCAACTTCTGGAGCCAGATAACAATCATCACACTTGCCTTTGACGAGTGTGTCAGGACTTATGTTGAAAGTTATCATTATTGAGGGATACATTGATGCAAAATCAAGGCATACAACATTTTCGTGCAAACCTCTTACCGGTTCAAGAACGAATGCCCCCTCATAACTTTCCCCCCTATCATTAGGATTTGGAGCAATTTCACCAATTCTGTGTGCCTCACTCATTAGAAGCCATTCAACCTGCCTGCCTCTACCACTTCTTGCAACATCGTCGGTCGGAATTCTTATCATTCTGCTTAGTTCGTACTGCATAGGCAGCAATTCTTCGGCTATGTAGTATGTATTTAGGACGTCCTGCTTTGCATATTTTAAAACAGAATTTTTGTCTCCTGAAGTCCATTTTCTATATATGTCCTTCGCCTCTATATCTGCGATTTCAACCTTTGTTCCCAAGTATTCGGCAACGTTCTCAAGTTTCTTTATCTTAACATCTATACTTCTCAGAGCTATGTCATAGAGGTCGATGTTCAGTCTTCCAGCAATTTTTGGTCTTCTTGGATTTCCGGGCTTGAACGTGAGAGATGTCATATCCCTGCCTATATCAAGTTTTATTCCATATTTTTCAGCTCTCTTTTTTATATAAGGCCAATCAAAGGCATCCTGATTGTATCCAACTATAACATCTGGATCTTCTACTCTGATCAAATGAAGAAACCTCGTTATAACATCCCTCTCATTCATTCCTTCTCCAGTGTTTATTATTTCCTCAAAATCGCCACATTTTACAGATATTATTATTATAGGATCTTTTTCCGGGTCTGGCATTCCTATAGCGGTAAGCATCTCACAATCAAATGCAAGAACTTTAAGTTTCGGTAACTCATCCATTTCAATTCTATCAATTCTTTCAGCCTTAATTTCCGGTAATCTACCTTTAACAACAGCTTCTCTACCATCAACAACAATCCCGTCCATACATGCAAGATCTCTATCTATCAGGTAACGGTAAGCAAAGGGTATATCAGCCTCTCTAACTTTCAGACCGAGCGCTGATACGGCCTCCCTTAACTTTGGGACGTGCTGAGGATGCTTTACATATATCTTAAATGCTTCAACATCATTTCCGATGTACTTTGCACTGATAGTCTCAACTTTTTCAGGAGAGATCATCTCATTTCTTCTTTCAACTTTAATATTGAGAATGTCCTCTTCATGTATGCCTTCTTCTTTCAGTGCGTAAAAGTACGGCTGAAAAGTATCATCATAAACGACAAAGATACCGCTATCATTTTTACACCACAGCCTGATAACTGCTCTATCGTTTTTTGTTATATAATCAACATCAAACAACCAGCCCGTGTACTTCATTGAAGTTAACTTCTCACTGCGTTAGTTAGCTCTTTTGTTTTTTGATACCAACTTAAATTAGACACCAGAATATTAAAATTTAAGTAACAATGGGTAAAAATTTATCCATGAAAGTCGTGATAATGGCTGGTGGTTACGCTACAAGACTCTGGCCTATAACTAAAACAAAGGCTAAACCACTTTTACCTGTCGGAAGAAAAAAAATAATAGATGTAATCTATGAGAAAGTAAAAAATTTTGGGCGTGTAATAATTTCAACAAACAGGAGATTTGAAGCAGAGTTCGTTAAATGGAGTAGAGGAAAAGATATAGACGTTGTTGCTGAAGAAAGTACGAAGGAAGAAGAAAAACTTGGAGCGGTAAAAGCTCTATCACGTGTGCTCAGTGAATTGGATGATGATGTGCTTGTGGTTGCAGGAGATAACCTATTCTCTTTTGACATTTCTGAGTTTGTTTCTTACTATAAAAGTAAGTCCAAACCATGTACATGTTTATACGATGTTGGAGATTACGAGCTTGCAAAGAGATATGGAGTTGCAGAGCTTAGAGGGGACAGAATTGTAAAATTTCTTGAAAAACCAGACAATCCGCCGTCAACACTCGTGGGAATTGGAATATATGCCTTTCCACCGTACATAGCAGATTTGCTGGATAGATACGTATCTTCCTCCACGGAAGCAGATAATATAGGTAATTTCATGACTTGGCTATGCAAAAAAGAGGAGTTATATGGATTTTCTTTCTCTGACGGAATGTGGTACGATATTGGTAGTCCAGATTCATACATAGAGGCTTTGAAGATGTTCATGGAAAACCACGTAGGAGCGGTAGAAATTGACAAACACTCCAAAATAATAAAGCCCGTTTGTATAGAGGACGATGTAAAAATAGCAGGAAGGTCTATGATAGGTCCATACGCATGTGTGGGTAAAGGATGTTTAATAGAAAATTCAGATGTTTGTGAAAGTGTACTTTTTAGAAATGTCATTCTCCGAAACACAACAATATGGAGGAGCCTAATAGATGATGAATGTGAGATAAGAAAACTTAACCTCAGTAACTCGATAATAGGGTCACACGCAAAAATCCAAAGAGCCTAAATACTATCCATGTTCAAAATTTTTCACCAATTTCTCAAAGTCTAACTTTCCAGTATATATAGCCGAGCCGATAATCACACCTCTTGCACCCACATTCTTTATGGATTTAACATCCTCAACACTCGAAATTCCTCCCGCAACATAGACAGGCATGTTAATATTTTTAACAACTTCCCTAACTGGAGAAATCTCAACCCCCCTCATGAGTCCTTCCACATCAACGTTCGTATACAGTATTAAGATGTCGTATCCTTCAAAAGTTTTGGCAAATTGAACGGGTGAAAGCTCAGTTTTTTCTTTCCATCCCCTCACAACTACTTTGTTTTTTCTTGAATCTACTGCCACCATAATTCTCTCCGGATATTTTTTTGCAAGGTAAATCACCTCTTCAGGCCTCTCATAAGCCACCGTTCCAAGAATTATTCGATCTATATTTTTTTCAAGAAGTTTCTCTGCAAGTTCAATACTTCTTATTCCTCCACCAACTTGCATCTTTACATCAACTAAAGATCTTATTTTAAGTATTATATCCTCATGATACAATCTGCCTTCGAAAGCCCCACTCAGATCAATTATGTGAAGAGCTTTAGCACCTTTTTCTACCCAGTTTTTTGCTATCTCTATAGGATTGTCAAGAGAAACAAGAACCGCACTAACTTCTCCCTGTTGAAGTTGAACGCACTTTCCATCTTTCAAATCTACTGCCGGAATTATCTCAAACATTCAGACACACTCTACTATTTTTTCATAATCTTCTTCAACTTCGTTAAGAAAATCTTCCGGTTTTATTCCCCTCATATATGCAATCAGTGTTGCCGCTCCAGCTCCAACTCCTTCCTTAACAAACCCTTCAGAATAAGCTCTTAATCCAGACTTAGATGACCTATCCAACATTGGGTCTGCTGCTACCACAGGTATGGGAGATATTGACGCTATGTCCGCTGTTCCATCCTCCGCAACGTACTTTGTTGTTACAATTATCCCATTTCCACTAAAACCAAGTCTAAGAGCTATATGAGCTACGGCAGCCATCTGAGTGCCTCCAGCAAAAATAACTGGCTTTTTACTACCGCAGGCTATACCCGAGGCAACAAGAATTACCGGGTCTCCAACCTTTGCAATTATTTCAAGCGGAGTCTCATCTCCATTAAGCCTTGAAGTTGCTTTTTCTATTACTTTTCTCTTTAACTCTACCGGATTTTCGGGCATACTTGAAGAGACCTTACAGTCAACACCAAGAGCTTTAAGCACGGCCCCAGCAGTAGTAGTTCCTGCAGGTATACTCTCACCGACAACAATTACGTCCGCAAGTTCTGAGATTTTACTTCCAATTAATTTTGCAAGTTTAAAACACCTATCTACATCACCAACGTTCATAGCATCTCTTTCAGCTATGTTCTCTCCAACAGGTGCCCTTACGTTTAAAACCGGTGTGTAAGGTTTGACAATTAATCCAGCATCAACTACAAAGAAGGGGATGTTTGTAAGTCTCAACGATGTGTAAGTTATAAGAGCGGGAGTTGGCTTTCCATCGGGAGTTGCAGGAGGAAATGGTATAATCTCACATTTTCCATAGTGAAGTAACTCAACATCTGCTGGAGGTGTGAATTTTATCAGATCGCTATTTGCTCCCGCCACCGTTATTCCCGGAATGGATGCTGTTAAAGTATTGCCCACTGTAAAAAGAAATATTGGTCTGCTTTTTAATAAATTAAGAGCCTTAACGTCCCCATTTTTTACAATCCGGTACATATTATCAGCTAAGAATGGCTGAATAAATTAGTTTTTGGTTGTCTGAATGTGATCTAAGCGTAACATTTAATAAAATTATAAAATTAAACAAAAAAATTTAAAAACTTTAAGAATATATGTTGCTTACGTTGCCAGGCCAGCCACTCCAGTAGCTTGTATTTCCGACACCGCTTGTGTTACCCCATGATACTGCAACTGCCGTTCCGTTAACTTTCCAGTCTGTAACTGACCAGTTGTGCACACCATTAGGCAGTGTAACAGGGTTGTTTATAGAAACATTGAACTCCAAGCTTCTCTTGTGGTGCCAGATTATCTTTACTGCAACGTGGGTGTGGCAGGCAACACATGCTTCAGTGGAATCTGGGAATGTGTTGTTCTTTATAGCCATTGCGATGAATGCGTTGTGAGCTGCCCACTTACCGTTATACGTGGCGTTGGAGTAGTTGTATGGTGATGAGACACCAAATCCACTTATGTTGAAACCTCCGGCATAGAAACCGGGAGCCCATGTAGCACTGCTTGCATTAGCCTGATGACAAAGCATACATGCTACAACACTTGCAGCATGAGCCTGCTTACCGGGTTGATATTTGGTAACGCTTCCGTTTACAAGGGCGTACTGTATTGAGAGGTTACTTCTGTGGCATGCTGCACAGTCGTACTGGTCAGCAACACCGGGAGCACTTGCATTCCACCCGCTTGCGCTCCAGTGTGTGTGGAAGTTGCTGAGGGCAAGTTCCTCAAAAACGTCTGCATGGCATTTCTGACATGGAACCTGATTTCCTGTACCGCTTATATTGTACCACCAGTGTTGCCCGGCGAAAAGTGAGACTGTCTGTGGCATTACAGCCATTCCGACAGCAACAAGCGCTATTGCGAGCAACACAAGTTTTCCACCATTCATATTCTC
>QNXS01000090.1 GCA_003978865.1 Archaeoglobus sp.
TTAGTAACTTTACAGTATTATCTCTATGCCGAGCTTCTCTGCAAGCTCCTTGTATCTGTTTCTGATAGTAACTTCCGTTACTCCAGCAACTTCAGCAACCTCTCTCTGTGTTCTTCTTTCTCCACCAAGTATGGAGGCTATATAAATTGCTGCGGCTGATACTCCTGTCGGACCTCTCCCGCTTGTAAGTTCCTTTTCCTCAGCCTTCTTTATGATTTCTATAGCCTTCTTTTGAACGTCTCCGCTCAAACCAAGTGCAGCACAAAATCTTGGTACATAGTCAGCCGGAGATGTAGGTACAAGTTTCAAACCAAGCTCTCTCGCTATAAACCTATAAGTTCTACCTATCTCTTTCCTATCAACTCTGGAATAGTGAGCTATTTCATCCAACGTTCTCGGCACACCAGCCTGTCTGCATGCAGCATACAGCGCCGCAGCAACAACTCCCTCAATACTTCTGCCTCTTATAAGGTTTTTATCCACAGCTTTTCTGTAAATCACTGATGCTGTTTCTCTTACAGGTTTTGGCAAACCAAGAGCAGATGCCATCCTGTCAAGTTCGCTAAGAGCGAAGGCGAGGTTTCTTTCAGTAGCATTACTTATTCTTATTCTTCTCTGCCACTTCCTCAATCTGAAAAGCTGAGCTCTATTTCTTACAGATATTGATTTTCCATAGTAGTCCTTGTTACTCCAATCGATTATTGTGGTAAGACCTTTATCGTGAATTGTGTAAGTGATCGGAGCTCCAACTCTACTTCTTTTTTCTTTCTGTTCACTGTCAAAAGCTCTCCACTCAGGTCCAGCATCTATGTACGTCTCCTCTATAACGAGCCCACAGTCCTGGCATATAAACTCACCTCTGCGATAATCCCTAATAAGTCTCGGACTACCACATTCAGGACAAACATCAAGTGTATCTTCTCTTTCTACCTCTTTTCTTTCTACTTCTTTCTCCTTTTCTTTCTCCTTTTCTACTTCCTTTACCTTTTCTATCTCCGCCATAACCCACCACCACAAACAATTCATCAAAAACAAATTTCTCAATATCGTTTTTATTTTCAAGTCTGACAACAGCAAAAGGAGATTTTACCGGGCCTATGATATCATAGACGTATCCTACTTTTTGCATTTTACTGTTAACAACTTCATCTCCAATACGGGGCAAATTTTTGATGGGAACAACCATATTCCCCGTTTTCGAAGGATATCCCTTACCAAGTTTTTTTAGTTTCATGGGTCTCCCAATAACAAGACCTTTTATCGAAAGATATATATTCCGAGTGTGTTTTCGAGTATATATACTTTTCGGTTAAAAAAATTATTCTCGAAGTGTTTACCGAATTACCAAGATAGAAAACTGTAACGTACGTTGGGTATAAATTACCAGTCCTTCGTTCGGTAAATTAAAAACAATTACACAAAACACCGGAGAGAGAAGTATGAAAGCTGTAATCTTGGCATCCGGACAGGGATCGAGAATGGGTTACAAATTAAAACCTATGCTTAAAGTCGCTGGAAGAAAAATTATTGATAGAACGATCATTCTTTTAAAACCATATGTCAACGAGTTTGTGTTCGTTATTAGAAAAGATTGCAGAGAAATTGAAGAATACCTTGAAAGGCACTGGAAAGGTTTAATTAAATATAAAATCGTCAAAAATCCAGAACCTGAGAGAGGAAATGGTTATACGTTACTTTTGGCTTCGGAAGTTGTTGGTAAAGATGAATTTATACTTACAATGGGTGATCACATTTATTCAAAAAATTTTGTGGAGAAGGCAGTTAAGCTAAAAGGATTGATCGGTGACTTCAACCCAAAGTACATTGATGTAAGTGAAGCTACAAAAGTTAGGGTTGAAATCGGAAAAACTGGAAAAAGAGTGAAAGATATAGGGAAAAAGCTAAAAACTTTTGACTGCCTTGATACTGGCTTCTTTATTCTTGACAACAAGGCTTTTGAGGTTGCAAGAAGAGTTGCAGAAAGAAAGAAAATAGTGGAGCTTTCTGATGTTATCAGAGAACTGAAGCCAGAAGTTAGTGAAGTGTCTGGAGAACTGTGGATAGACATTGACACTCCAGATGACTTGAAGGTAGCAAGAAAACTACTTGTAAGACTGAGCATTAAAAGTATAGGTGATGGTTATATATCAAGACATCTAAACAGAAAAATATCAACCAAGATCTCTGAGTACCTTGTTGATTATATAACACCCAATCAGGCAACTATGATTGCATTCTTTGTGGGATTGTTGTCATCTCTCTTAGTATTTTTCAATCTACCTGCTGCTGGCATACTTTATCAGTTCAGCTCCATACTCGATGGAATAGACGGTGAGATAGCAAGAGCATCTCTCAGAACGTCCAAGTTTGGTGAGTGGGTAGATTCAATATTAGATCGGTACGTCGATTTTTTCTTCTTACTGTCTGTATCCTTATACTTAATTAAACAAAATATGTTTCTAACAGCAGAGCTAATAATTGCCATGTTTGCATTATTTGGAAGTATCATGGTAAGCTATTCTACAGAGAAATTTAAAGCTTCCTATAGCAGAAGTGCTTATGAATGTGTTAGTAGTTTGAGATATATACCGGGAAAGAGAGATGAAAGAATATTTTTGGAAACTCTGCTATGCATACTAAACAGACCTTTAATGCTATTAGTTTTGATTGGCGTACTGAGTAACATCAAAGTTATAGCTACGTTTGTAGCTATTACCGTGAACAGATGTACACTTGGAGAATAAAAAAGATTTAAAGATGATCCGGTCTTTGCTCCAATTTTGTACCTTCTGTTAGTTAAAAACATTCCATTCAGTAATTCATTTACTTCAACGTAAAAACTAATTTATCGAAAACTATTTCCCAGCGGTGAAACGAATAGGAAAAAATAGGAAAACAAATAAAAAGAAAAAGCAGAAAAGTATAGAGTGGTGTAAATGAGGACCCAAGTTTTGATACTTTCTGTTTTGCTGGCAGTCGCTGTGGCTGGATGTAGCTCAACAGTAAAACCTTCGGAAAAAACATCATTCAGTAAACATGTTAATGAAACGGGAATTAATGTATACTTCTTCTACTCCCCTTCATGTCCTCACTGCGAGCACGTATTTCCGTATGTAAAGAGTGTGGCGGCAAACTACACAAACAGTTCTGTCAGATTTTATTTCTGCAACGTCCTGCACTTAAGTGGTAAATGCAAATCTATTGCAGAAAAATACGAAGTAGAGTGGGTACCAACAGTTATAATCAAGTACAATGGTAAAGCGATGATGCTCGTTGGAGAGAACCATATAAGGTTGTTAGGTAGAATCCTGAATGCACTTAGTAACTCAACTTCGCAGAAACAGTAAGACTGCGGGAGTAAGACTGTGGGCAAAAATGTTATATTCTTTTATCTCGTTTGCCCGGACAATGAGTTACTATAGTATTGAAAGATTTAACAACTGGATTGAAAGAATTAGGGGATCTCACATTGATTTTAATGATCCGGAATCCTTAGTTGTATTTGATCGTATGATGGAGGATCTGGTAGTCGCCTGTCTCAATGTAATAAAAGCGGTTAGAAGCAGAGAACTTACCAAGAGAGAGGCAATAAAAGAGTTTGAAGAAATGGAAAAAATAGTCATGAGTGACGTAGGGTTTGAAGACCCGGTTAAAAAAGAATTTTTTGAGCTAATTAGGGAAGGGCTAAAGACAATAGTCTACTCAGCAAGATACTGTGTGGAAGGCAAGTTAAGTAAAAAAAGTTTCGAAAACCTGATAAAAGATGCTATCAAGAAGGAAGGAAAAGGTGATTTGAAGGGAGCATTCGACACAGTGGCAAGACTTGGTGCAAAAGTGTTCAGGGGTGAAAGGTTACCAAAAGATGTCTTCGCTCCGGAAAACAGTATAGTTTTGAACTGGCTGGATGGTGTTGATATAATAAACACAGTAATGTTGCTGATGGAAATAGATTCTTCTGAGGAACAGCAAAAGTAGAATGGAAGAATAAAATAAAACTAATAAAATAAGACTAATAAAATAAAACTAATTAAAGTTTTCAGGAAAAAGATTTATGTTATCTCTCAGTAAAGAGGTGGTTTCAGCCGCGAGGAGAGGTCTCAGTTATGAGTTATATCAGGCTCTGCTTTTAGAGTACGGTGGCAGAGGTGAAAAAGCGTTCTTCTACTTAAAGGAGAGAAGGATTAAAAAATACAGGGATTTCTTTGTCGTTGTCGGAACAAACGAGTACATAGTGGATGGAAACTTCTGCACATGTATGGATTTTCAGTTTAACCTGAAAGGAAAAGGTTTGTGCTCACACATAATTGCAGTAAGGCTTGCAAGAATTATGAAAATCTACGATTTTTATGACTGCTACTACACAGACTTCCTTAAGCGATGATGTCGCAAAACATTTTAGCGAAAATACTTGCATCATATTCCATGAGTGTTCTATGTGACAGAGAAATTAAAAGACTTATAAAATCGAGGGGGCTGATTAGAGACTACATAGACTTAGATAAACAGGTACAACCAAATGGTTTTGACTGTACACTAAAATCTGTTTACAGATTAACCGGAATCGGGAAAATCGATTTTGATAATGCAGAGAGAGTAATACCAGATGCAGAAGAGATTAAATTCAATAATGACTGGGTTTTCTTGAATAGTGGAGTCTACAGAGCCAAGATAAACGAAATTATTAGTCTGCCAAAAGATATAATGGCTCTTGCAAGACCGAGAAGTTCTATACTCAGATGTGGCGTAAATGTGTTAACTGCGGTTTGGGATGCGGGGTATACTGGAAGAAGTGAAGTTGGAATAGTAGTTTACAACGGGGTATGGTTGAAGAAGAATGCAAGAATTGTTCAACTTGTATTCATTAGGCTTGATGAAGAAAGTCATGGATACAGTGGAATCTACCAGAATGAAGGGTTGTAAATGTATTTTAGCAGAGATAATATAATTAACCAGCACTCTAAAAAATAACCCTATGTTAATCACAGATGACCACATGCATCTCTACAAGTATAAGAGAGAGAAAGCACTGGAGGAGTTTAAAAAAGCTGGAGGCACGCACGTGTTTCTTGTAACTTTACTGTCAAAGCACTACGGCATATTTCCAAGAAAAGGTGACGACTTTAGACAGATGTTTGATGCACATATAAAATTAGTAGAGAAAGCAAACAAGATAGTTAAAGCCTATGCTGTACTTGGAGTACATCCTGCTGAGATAACAATTCTCGGAGAAAAACTCGGATATAAAGTTGCAGCAGACATCATGAAAGATGCACTGGATATAGCTGGAAATTATGTAGAGATGGGTAAAGCTGTTGCTATAAAAAGTGGCAGACCGCACTACAGAGTAAGCGAGGAAGTCTGGAGATTAAGCAACGAGGTAATGTTACATGCATTTAAAGTTGCAAAGGATGTCGGATGTGCCGTACAATTGCACACTGAGAGTTTCAGCAGAAAGAGTATCGAGGAAATAGCGAGAATTGCAAGAAAAGCAGGCATAAAACTTTACAGAGTTGTGAAACATTTCTCACCCCCAGCAATCGATGTATTCGAGGAAGTTGGCATATTTCCCTCAGTAATAGCGATGGGCGACAATGTGCTAAAAGCTGCAATTACGGGTGATAGATACACTGTTGAAACTGACTACATTGATGACCCGGACAGACCGGGAGCTGTTTTAGGTCCAAAAACAGTGCCGAAAAAAGTAAAAGAGCTGTTAAAAATGGGTTACAGTGAAGATTTTGTGATGAAAATATGTAAAGATAATATAGAGAAAATCTATGGCATAGATATGGATTAAGTCTGGCTATACATTGAAATCTTAGATTATTCACTCTGAGACTTTTTTGTATCTCTTTATATACTCTCATAAGATCGTTATACTCATGCAGAAAGTTATAAATAATCTTATCATTATAATAATTTGCAACGAGAAAATTGGGGGTGTCAGTTGTGATAAGAAGGTTGTTGTTTCCTGTAGATTTTTCAATGGTTAGTGAACATGCAATGGGAAACTGTATTCCAAAGTTTTTCAGCACAGGTGTTGCGGAGGAGCTCGTGCTAATTCATGTAGTAGATACAACCGCTTTACCGGATATAATGGATGAATATAGAAGAGAAGTTAAAGAAAAACTCGAGAATGTCGCCAGCGAATTTAAAGATATGGGTATAAAC
>QNXS01000045.1 GCA_003978865.1 Archaeoglobus sp.
ATGCAAACAAAAATAAACAAATATTTAATAACCAAATAGTAATATATTAAAAATCTGGATAGCTACTGTGGTTGCAAAACTGCTTTATTTTATTATGCAGTTTATCACTCAATGAAGCAGAGATTTGTTCTTGATACAACTGCAATAACTGACACCGGATTAAGACAGAAAGAAGGATACGAAACCCTCTGCGAATCAGCTCAGGAAGTACTTGATTTAATAGCAAAAGCCCGGTTGAAGTTTGAAATAAGTTGCTACATACCGTATCCAACTGTTTACAGCGAGCTCGTAAGTTTTCTCAAGCGTTACGGATGTGTGGATGAAGTATTCATTAAACTCGATACATGGCTTGTTAAGAAAACACCCAACAGATACGAGGTTAAGATCCCTGCCGCAATATTTTATGAGTATGTCCTGACTATGAGAGAAAAAATAAACAGAGGTAGAAAACTTGCAGAGGAATTTATATGGGAAAGTTCAGCAATAACTTCATCCATAATTCTGAAGGAAGACAGCAACAGTAAAAAAGAAGAAATCCAGCAGGAAATCGGTTCTTTAATAGGCAGGTTTAGAGATAAGTACAAAACTACACTCAGGCAGGGAATACTTGACAGTTCCCCGGATTTAGATGTTCTTCTGCTTGCAAAGGAGCTTGAAGCGGGAGTTGTAAGTAGCGATATCGGAATAAGAAAATGGAGTGAGAGAATGGGACTCAGATACGTGGAGGCTTCAAAGTTTCCGAGAATGTTAAAAGAGTATCTGACTCTGATTGAAAAGTGATATAATGTCTTTAAAATGCAGGTTTTGCGGAAAGCAGGCTGTAGAGAGATTGAGGCAGTATAGACTGAGTCTCTGCAGAGAATGCTACGTTAAGTTTTACGAGAGACAGGTAGAAAGAACTCTCAAAAAGTACAGAGTTGTAAAACCCGGAGAAAAAGTGCTCGCCTGTATATCGGGAGGTAAAGATAGTTCCGCAATGTTAACTGTAATGAGTAAGCTGTCCCGTACACTCAACTTTGAGTTGGAGGCACTGTTTATTGATTTAAATATAAAAAACTACTCTGAAAAATCGTTTAATTTAGTAAAGAAGCTCTGTAGAAATTTGGATGTCAACCTGAATATCGTAAAAACTGTAGATTACGGAGTTGATCTAAATAGAGTACAAAGGAGGAAAGTGTGTTCTGCATGCGGTACTGTAAAGAGGTATGTAATGAACAGGTTTGCAAGAGAGAACGGTTTCGATTGTGTTGCAACTGGGCACACTTCTGATGACATAGTTGCTTTCTTTTTCAAAAATTGGCTCTCCGGAAACCTTAGATGGAGTACCAAGTTTTTACCAAGAACTGACGGTTTTGATAAAGTTGTGACCAAGATACGCCCACTTTACTTACTAAGTGAGAGGGAGAATGCGCTATACTGCATCTGCAAGGGATTGCCATTTATGAGTGAAAACTGTCCCCATGCACCGGAAAGAGATGAATGGAAAGACATAATCTATGAAATAGAAAGAAAAAAACCCGGATTTAGGAGAAGTTTTGTAACAAACTTGATAAGGTATCTAACGCTTACGTTTGAAGACATACAGGAATATAAATACTGCAAACTATGTGGAGAAGTTACAACTTCCGATATCTGCGCCTTCTGCAAGCTAAGGGAGAGAAAAAACTCACTTGTGTAGCTCTTTCTCATCAACACCCGTGATCGCCAAGAATATATTTGCCTTTAGAGTTTGTTTAAAGTAGTTTTTATCCGGTTCAAGCACAACAAACTTTTTTGGAACTGGTATTATAAGCAATTCACCACTCGAATATCTCCCGGCTACATCTGTAACAAGAGAGACTGTTTCAGGCTCACTTCTTGGGACAACAACGTATACAGTTTTGTCTTTGTTCTCTTCCACGACCTTCATCACGTCTTCAATGCTGTGCTTTGACATTAAAGATCTAAAAATTCTTTCCGCTAACATCTGTTTTAACTCATCCTCTGAATCACATTCAAGCATGTTCATCTCGAATTATTGTTAATTCTTGGCTGAATATAAGCATTGTTGTTTTAAGCATTGTTGTTTGAGGTGTCAAGATTGCCTTTTTTTGATCCTCCTCTTAACAGAGTTTTGAACCTGTCTGTCGTAGCAGATTATATAAAATGCCAGCAAACTTTTCCATTTGCCAAAAGGATCTATAGCTTCTCTAACGTCCTTCTCTTTAACGTCTTTCAACCTTTTACCAAAAATATTTGCTATTCCCCTTTTTATTCCAAGATCACCGGCTGGATATGTGTTCTTTCTGAAAGCATAGGTTAGAAAAAGCTCTGCACTCCATTTACCGATTCCCCTGAAGTTTGTCATGTAATTTACAGCTTCCTCTTCGCTCATTTTTTCCACTTTACTGAAGTCCATGTTTCCTTTTTTGATTTCTCTACTCAATTCAAGCACGTAATATGCCCTGTAACCGAGCTTAGCTTCCCTTATTCTTTCTCCCGCTCTCAAAATATCATCAACTTCGGGGAACTTATACAAGATTAAATCATTTATTTTAACTTTTTTACTTGTAATCTTCACAAGCATCTCTATAGTCCTCATAGCAAACTCAAAATTTACCTGTTGCTGTGCTATCGTTTCGACCAGTGCTTGGTATGCTGACACTGCTGCCGGACTTCTCAGCCCATAAAGTTCATCTATAAGAAAAGAAAACTTTGTATCAGAAATTTCAGAGTAGAAATCATCAAGATTTATATCCAATCCAAGTATAAATCTTATTCTATTCTCAGCAACTTTTTTATCTCTTCTGCTGATAGTTTCTGGAAAAATATAGTTTTCACCATCAAAACCCACTATTCCTTCCGGTAGGCAGATCCAGAAAATGCCGTTTTTGTAAACCCACGTACCATTCCTTATCATTTCATGCACTGTTCTCTTCAAACATTCCATACGGATTTAAGAGCGGTTAAGTTATTTTTCCATTTTTCTAATTTGAAATGAAATAACTCGGTTGATAGCTCGGGAAAGTTTATTAAAAAACACCACAAACTGTGAGCATGCCATACGAAGACCTCAGAGAATTCATTGAGAAGCTGGAGAGAGAAGGAGAACTCGCAAGAGTTACTCAAGAATTCAGTCCAATTCTCGAGATAACTGAGATAGCCGATAGAGTTGTTAAATCCGGTGGAAAGGCTATCCTGTTTGAGAAACCAAAAGGGTACAGCATACCTGTTCTGATCAACGCTTTTGGAACTGAGAAGAGGATGAAAATTGCTCTCGAAGTGGAGAGGTTTGAAGAAATAGGAGAGAAACTTGTAGAGTTAACAAAATTTCGACCGTCATCCCTGCTTGATGGGATCAAAAGTCTTGGAGCAATAAAAGATGTCGCAGCATTCATACCGAAAACTGTGAAATCAAAGAAAGCTCCATGTAAGGAGGTTGTGGAAGAGCCGGATCTCAAAAAGTTTCCAATTCTTAAATGCTGGCCTAAGGATGGGGGAAAATTCATAACCCTCCCAGTTGTTATAACAAGAGACCCGGAAACCGGAGAGCTCAATGCAGGCATGTACAGAATGCAGGTATTTGATTCAAAAACAACTGGAATGCACTGGCAAATTCACAAACACGGAGCATTGCACCTGAAAAAGCTTATAGAGAAAGGTGACAAAAAACTTGAAGTTGCGGTTGCCATAGGAGTGGATCCTGCTATTCTCTATGCGTCTACAGCCCCCATTCCTGAAAATCTAAGTGAATTTATGTTTGCCGGATTTATAAGGGGAAAGAGGGTTAAACTTGTTGAATGTGAGACTGTCGACCTCAAAGTTCCAGCAACAGCCGAGATCGTTCTTGAAGGATACGTAAAGGCAGATGAGTTCAGAATAGAAGGGCCGTTTGGTGATCACACCGGATACTATACTCCTCCCGAGCCATACCCCGTGTTTCACGTAGAGTGCGTTACGAGAAGAGAAGATCCAATATACCATGCAACTGTTGTTGGAAAACCTCCAATGGAGGATGCTTGGCTTGGAAAGGCAACAGAGAGAATATTTCTACCGCTAATAAGAGTTATACATCCAGAAATAGTTGACATAAATCTCCCAGTTGAAGCAGCATTTCACAACCTTGCAATAGTTTCTATAAGGAAGAGATACCCCGGACATGCAAAGAAAGTTATGTTTGCTCTATGGAGTATGGGTATGCTCTCGCTAACTAAAACTGTTATTGTTGTTGATGATGATGTTAATGTGCAGAATCTTAAGGAAGTTCTGTGGGCTGTTATGAGTCGATTCGACCCGGCTAAAGATGCAATTATAGTTCCATCCTGTCCTATCGACAGTTTGGATCATTCTACCTACATGCCGAATCTTGGAGGAAAGCTTGGGATTGATGCAACCAAGAAATGGAAAGATGAAGGGTTTGCAAGAGAGTGGCCAGAGGTTGTTGAAATGAGCAGAGAAGTAAAAGAGAAAATTGATGGATTCTGGGAAGAACTGAAGAGACTGGTACTTTAGTGAGCTAATCTACAGCTTACCAGCTCTTAGTTTCTCAAGCAGCTCCTTAGCGTAATCCATTTTTATCTTTCTTTCTCTTACCATAATTTCTACTATTTTATCAACTTCTTCAGCTGTAGCTCCAGCAGTTATCGCTAAGTTTCTTGCATGCAGTTCCATGTGTCCCCTCTGAATTCCCTCGGTGGCGAGAGCTCTTAATGCTGCAAAGTTTTGTGCTAAACCAACAGCAGCAAGAATTCGTGATAGGTCTTCAGCCTTCTCGACACCAAGTATCTTCAGGCAAATTCTTGCAATTGGATTTACACGGGTTGCTCCTCCAACAATTCCTACAGCAGTAGGTATTTCAATTGTACCAACAAGATCGCCATTCTCATCAACTTCATAGCACGTTAGTGGTTTGTAGCTTCCATGAAAAGCGGCGTAACTGTGCGCTCCAGCTTCAACAGCTCTGAAATCATTTCCAGTGGCAATAACTACAGCGGAAACACCGTTCATTATTCCTTTGTTGTGAGTGGCACATCTAAAAGGATCGGCTTTTGCAAATGCATAAGCCTGCATTATGCCCTCCACAGCATCTTCTCCACCTATAACATCCTTTGCAAATACTGCCTTTGCTCTTGCAAGTCTGTACCTTGCAAGGTTTGAAACTATTCTCAGTCTGACTTTTCCTCCACTCAACCTTTCCAGAAGTGGTGCTATTGCCTCAGCCATAGTGTTAACAGCATTCGCACCCATTGCATCCCTAACATCAACAAGTAGATGGACTACTACCATCGGTCCAAGAAATGTATCAATAATCCTTACTTCTATATCCTTACATCCTCCTCCAAGCTTTACAAGCATGGAATCCTGCTCATTTGCTTTCTCAATTATTTCTTCCTTGTTCCTGAGAATTTCCATTTTTGCTGCAAATGGATTTCTAACTTTGGTTATCTGCACCTGTCCTATCATTACGGGTGGAGTTACATCCGTTACGAAACCTCCTTTAACTCTTGCCATCTTTGCTGCATTGCTTGCAGCAGCCACAACACTTGGTTCTTCAATAACCATAGGTATAAGGTAGTCTTTACCATCTATCAGAAAGTTGGTAGCTATTCCAAGAGGGAATTCAAAAGTCCCTATAACGTTTTCAATCATTCTATCAGCTATGTCAAGACTCAATCCCTGTCTGAGAAGAAGTTCCTTTTCTTTATCACTTAAATCTGCAAACTCCGCAACTTTTTCAAGTCTGTCTTCAATGCTAAGTTTGTAAAATCCGGGTATTCTTGAACTCATACCTGATTTGCCTTCAGACATGCTCCTATGCTGAGAGAAAATTAAAAAACACTTTCGCTTTGCAAAGCCAGAAGCTATTTATATCGGTATAGTGGGGTAACAGCATAACTCTAAGGGGAGGAATGCTCATGGCGAGGTTTCCTGAAGCGGAGGCAAGGCTTTTCAGGGTAAAAATATGCATGAGATGTAATGCGAGAAATCCAATGAAAGCCAAAACATGTAGAAAGTGTGGATACAGAGGTTTGAGACCAAAATCTAAGGAGAGAAGAGGAAAGTAATCAGATAAAA
>QNXS01000055.1 GCA_003978865.1 Archaeoglobus sp.
GCCGTAACTCCTTTATAGGCTTCTCTTCTCATCATGTAGGGGGGATTAATTATTGAGAACCCTTTTTTTGATAGAAAGTCCAATGCATAGGCTATAAGAGCGAAATCGAGCCATACAAGATCATCGATTAAGTAGTAAAAGCGAGACCCTGCAACTTTTGCTGCTCTCTCAACATCAGCCCATCCAAACTTCTCAACAGTGTCTGCGTGTCCAAGTGGACGGAAGTCAATCACTTCAAATTCAACATTAAATCCAGCAGTCTGTTCCTTAAAGACATCGATATCGTCTTTGAAAACCTTTGGCTTTCCCCAGAATCTTATTGGGACATTCTCAGTATCGTCTTTTCCAACTGGTACAGAGTTGTGTACTATGTTTGGGATTGAAAGAAGTATTGTTCTAAGTTCATCCTCTATTTTCTTTAGTTTTTCCTCCTCATTCTTTATTTTACTGGAAATTTCTTTGGCATGTTTGATAAGAACCTCTCTATCTTTTTTTGTTTGTCTTATCTTGGCTGACATTTTGTTTCTCTCATGTCTAAGCTGGTTTAGTTCGTGGAGTTTTTTCCTCCAGACACTATCAAGTTCTATTGCTTTATTCACGAGTTCCAGACTTTCTCCCCTTTTTTTCTGAGATTCAATGAGAATTTCTGGGTTTTCTCTGAGAGCTGCGAGTATACTCCACATACACATGAGTTTGAAGACACTCTAAAATAGTTTTCTCCAACAATTATTTTGTATCGTTTATTTCTTTTCTTTATTGTTTATTTCTTATAATATTCTTGTAATAGACATTCAAACAAAAAATTTAAAAATAAAAACTATTTTTCAATCTCTCCGGTTCTAACTCTTATTGACTTTTCCACAGGAATTATGAAGATTTTTCCGTCACCAAACTTTCCAGTTCTTGCACTGTCTACAATTGTCTTTACAACTGTATCGACTTTTGAATCATCAACAACGATCTCGATTTTAATTTTTGATAGTAAATCAACTTCCATTGTTCTCCCCCTGAACTGCAAAGTAATTCCCTTCTGTTCACCCCTGCCCTTTACTTCAGTTACTGTCATAGCAATTATTCCTTTACTTTCCAGAGCTTTTTTAACGTCTTCAAATTTTTCAGAGCGTATTATGGCTTCAATTTTCTTCAATTAAACCACCTCTCAGGTATATGCAGTTTCTCCGTGCTGCGATATGTCGAGTCCGACATACTCTTCCTCCTCACTAACTCTCAAACCAACCACAGCATCCACAAACTTTGCAATTATGAATGTTACAACGAAGGCGTAAGCGACAGAAGCTGAAGCTGCAAGTATCTGAACTATGAATTGGTGAAAGTTTCCGTATATCAGACCTGTATACTGGCTAACAGCTCTCGTTGCAAAAATACCGGTAGCTATTGCGCCCCATAGACCACCCATTCCATGCACAGCCCAAGCATCAAGGCTTTCATCAAGACCCTTTCTTATTCTGAAAAGCATCATGTTGTAGCATAGTACTCCAACTACAATGCCTATTGCTATTGCTCCCGAAACGTTAACGTATCCGGCTGCTGGAGTTATTGCAACGAGTCCCGCCACAGCTCCACTTACAAATCCAAGAGATCCGGGTTTTCCTTCTTTTATCCAGCTTGCAAACATCCACGATAAACCAGCTACAGCTGCAGCAGTGTTTGTAACAAGAAATGCGTTTGCAGCACTAGCATTTGCTGCAACGGCACTACCGGCATTAAAGCCAAACCATCCAAACCAGAGCAGGGCAGCTCCAAGTAGGGTCATGGGTATGTTGTGTGGCTCCATGTTGTATTCGCCGAATCCCCTTCTCTTACCTATAGCTAAAGCAAGAGCTAAAGCACCAAAACCGGAACTTATGTGAACTACAGTACCTCCAGCAAAATCGAGAGCTCCAAGCTTGGACAGCCATCCACCGCCCCACACCCAGTGAGCAATGGGATCGTAAACAAAAGTAGTCCACAGAAGTCCAAACAGCAAAAATGCACTGAGTTTAATTCTCTCAGCGCACGCCGATGTGACTATTGCAAGCGTTATTGCAGCAAAGACAAGCTGAAAAGCAACGTATATCAGGGCTGGCACATCTCCAATTACTTTGTGATAAAATCCGAAAAGCAGGAGGTACTTCAGACTACCAATTATACCGTGTATGTCTGGTCCAAAAGATATGCTGTAACCGTAAACAATCCACTGTACGCTGACTATTGCATAGGCTATGAACGATAGAGCAATCATTGAAAGTACGTTTTTTCTTCTAACCATTCCACCGTAGAACAGTCCAAGTCCCGGAGTCATCAGCATAACCAACGCGGTTGCAGCAAGCAACCATGCCGTATCTCCAGCACTTATGTGGTTCACAACAATCACCACCTGTTCTTAAAAAAGCTTGAGTTTTTAAGCTTTTTGCATAAATGAAACTGTGTTTATTGACAGATATACTCAAAAATTTTTAGCCAACTACTTTGCATAGCGGATAGCACAGTTCAAGAAAAGCTGTAAAACAGGAAAAGGTATTTATAAAGACGTAAACATTCAAGGCTGGTGATTCCATGATAAATCGTATCAGTGTCTCTGATGGTAGGATTACCAAAGAAGTTCAGGCTTGTGCTGTTTTTGGTGTGATGGATAGAAGTGGTAGAAGGTTTAGGGGAGGGATGGTAATAAATGCAATGAAAAATATGAGGGTTAGAGGTAATGGGCTTGGGGGCGGTTTTGCTGTTTATGGAATATACCCCGAATACAAAGACTGCTACGCTCTTCACATAATGTTTCAGGATGATGATCCGGGATTAAAACAGGAAGTTGATGAGTTTTTGCATAGAAACTTTGATGTCGTTAATGATGAAGAAATACCAACAAACGAGGAGGCAAGTGTTGAAGACCCACCACTGTTCTGGCGGTACTTCGTGACACCACAGAAAAAAGGGGAGGATAAAAACCTCTCTGATGATGATTACGTTGTTAAGAAAGTAATGTACATCAACACATGTATAAACGGGGCATACGTTTTTTCTTCTGGCAAGGACATGGGTGTCTTTAAAGGTGTTGGCTTTCCCGAAGAGATTGCCGACTTTTTCATGCTTGATGAGCTCTATAAAGGTTATATATGGACTGCCCACAGTAGATTTCCCACAAACACCCCCGGATGGTGGGGTGGAGCACATCCATTCTGCATACTTGACTGGACTGTTGTTCACAATGGTGAGATAAGTTCCTACGGAACAAACAGAAGATTTCTCGAAATGTACGGTTATTACTGTACTCTATATACGGATACAGAAGTAATAGCCTATGCTGTTGATTTACTCATGAGAAGACAGAGATTGCCGATAGAAGTAGTAGCAAAGATATTTGCCCCGCCTATGTGGGATCAGATTGATAGGATGCAAGAGAATGAGAGAAAGTTTTATACCACACTGAGGATGGTTTATGCTCCATTGCTTATAAACGGTCCTTTTACAGTGATAATCGCCCATCATGGAGAGATGATAGGTTTAACTGACAGAATAAGACTCAGACCGATTACTGCTGGAGAAAAAGGTGACATGCTCTTTGTATCCTCTGAAGAAGCGGCGATAAGAGCTGTCTGCTCGCACCCCGATAGAGTCTGGACACCTCACGGTGGTGAGCCAATAATTGGTAGGTTAAGATCAAATTAGGGTGGTAGAATGGCTATGAAGTCTCATCTTTTACCCGAGTTCATAGTTGAAAGGGATAATGAGAGGTGCGATAGCTGTAAAGTCTGTATAAAGCAGTGTCCATTCGGTGTTCACTACTACGATGAGGAGAAGGATAGAGTTTACTCAAGAGAGGAACTGTGTGTCGGGTGTCAGAGATGTGTTGTTTACTGTCCTAAAAATGCTTTGAAAGTCATACCCTACCCCAAGCATTACAGACCCAACGACTACTGGAATGAGAGCTACATAAGGGACATAAAGAAACAGGCTGAATCTGGAGGCATAATATTAACAAGCTGTGGTAGCGCAAGAAGGACAAAGATCTACTGGGACCACATCCTCCTAAATGCCTCCCAAGTAACGAATCCTTCGATAGATCCGCTTAGAGAACCAATGGAGTTGAGAACGTTTCTTGGCAGAAAGCCAGACGCTCTTGAAATAGATCTTGAGAATATGGAAATAAAAACTGAACTTCACCCAAATTTGATGATAGAAGCTCCAATACTATTTGCTGGCATGAGCTATGGTGCTATAAGTTACAATGCTTTTAAGAGCCTTGCAATGGCAGCTAAGAAATTTGGAACTCTGTTTAATACGGGAGAGGGAGGAATGCCAAAGGACATGAGGGAAGAATTTAAAGATTGTACAATAGTTCAGTGTGCAAGTGGTAGATTTGGTGTTGATCCTGAGTACTTGAACTATTCAGCAGCGATAGAAATCAAGATAGGGCAGGGAGCAAAACCGGGAATTGGAGGGCATCTTCCGGGAGAAAAAGTAACTGCTGAAATATCTTCTACGAGAATGATTCCTGAGGGAACGGACGCTCTCTCTCCTGCACCCCACCACGACATCTACTCAATAGAGGATCTGTCAATGCTAATATATGCATTAAAGGAGGCAACAAATTACGAAAAACCTGTATGCGTTAAGATTGCAGCTGTTCACAATGTAGCAGCAATAGCAAGCGGTATGGTTAGAGCGGGGGCGGATATAATAGCAATAGACGGGTTCAGAGGGGGAACTGGTGCAACTCCAAAGATAATGAGAGAGCACGTTGGCATTCCAGTGGAACTTGCTTTGGCTGCTGTTGACCAGAGATTGAGAGAGGAGGGAATAAGGAATAAATGCTCAGTGATAGTTGGAGGAGGTATAAGGTGTGCGGCAGATGTTGTCAAGGCAATCGCTCTTGGAGCTGATGCTGTTTACATAGGAACTGCTGCTTTAATAGCTCTTGGATGCACAATGTGCCAGCACTGTCACACGGGAAAGTGTGCATGGGGAATCTGCACCCAAGATCCAGAACTTTCAAAGAGGTTAAATCCGAAAGTTGGAGCTGAGAGAGCTTACAACTTGCTTAGAGCTTGGAGTTTGGAAATAAAGGATGTGCTTGGAGGGATGGGAATAAATGCCATAGAGAGTTTGAGAGGTAACAGAGATCACCTTAGGGGAATAGGACTTGAGGAGTGGGAGCTTAAAGTTCTTGGCATAAAGGGTGCTGGAGAGTAGTTGTGGGGTGTTAGTATGGTCAGGCTTAGAGACCCTTTCATGGATTGTGTTAGAAGGCTGGATGATATTGCAAGCTCTGTGGACTTTGAAGGGAACACAGCAAAAATTGATGCTACGGGATTGACTCACAAGGAACTCAACGATCTTTTAAGAGTTTGCGTTGAGAAAGGTGCTGAAAAAATAATAATAAAGAACGTGTGCGGACAGCGATACATAGGAACGAGGCTACACTTCCCCGGTAAAAAAGTTGAGATTGATGTATTTGGCATTCCCGGCAACGATTTGGGTATGTTTATGAACGGTCACAGAATTGTTGTTCATGGAAATGCTCAAGATGGTGTTGGGAATACGATGAACGATGGTGAAATCGTTGTTAAAGGAAGGGCTGGAGATGTTGTAGCAATGTCAATGAGGGGAGGTAGAATTTTTATACGTGACGATGTTGGCTACAGAACTGCAATACACATGAAAGAATATAGAGAAAGGGTTCCTGTTCTGGTCGTTGGTGGTAGCAGTCAGGATTTTTTAGGGGAGTACATGGCGGGAGGCTCAGTCTTACTTCTCGGTCTAACTCTTAAAAATCAAAAACACAAGGCTAACTATGTCGGAACTGGAATGCACGGTGGAACGATATATATTAGAGGAAAAATTGAACAGTATCAGCTTGGCAAAGAAGTAGGAGTTGTTGAAATGGAAGAAGAAGATTACAGAAAAGTTGAGAGTCTCGTTAAAGATTACTTGCGGTACTTCAAAGACAGCATTAAAAATTTTGAACTTGATGAGATAATGGGAGAAAGGTTCATAAAATTGGTTCCAGTAAGCAAAAGACCGTATGGAAGAATATACACATATTATATTAGATATTAATATTAATATTTGATATATATTAATTTTAAAATAATTTAAATAAAAATAATTTAAATATCTTTAAATTTAAACAATCTATAATGCAATTAGCTTATTTTTGCAAGAAACTTTAAAAGCCAATCTCTCGATTCAAGTATTGCTTTTTCATCTCTGACTTCAAGCGTTGCATAGTTTCTGTAATTTTTCATAAAATTAAAATCTACATTTCCACTTCCAAGAGTTGAATGTGAGTCTCTTTTCCCGTCATTATCGTGTAAATGTACATTCCTAACCCTATCAAAATTATTTAGGAATATTTCATTTCTATAAATATTATTGTGT
>QNXS01000086.1 GCA_003978865.1 Archaeoglobus sp.
AACAAGCCAGTATCCATTGGATCTACCATCTATCTTCTTAAACTCAACCACCGTTCACACCTCCTTTACAAATCGTGGTAAAAGACTTTTGGCTCAGTTCCAAGTCCGGCTCTGAGTCGAACAACTTTTGACGTTTTGACGATCTTAGATACTTCTGAATTCGGGTCTTTCAGGTTTCCAAAAACAAGGGCATTGTACGGGCAAACCTGTACACATACAGGTTTTGGATTCTTTACACCCTCACATCTTTCCATATCTATAAGCCATCTGCAGAATTCACACTTCATCGGGACTCCATCTTTTCTTATCGGCACTTCTGGATTTATTTTTTCTAAGTACTCAAGTGGATCTTTGAACGTGAAAGTTCTTGCATTGTACGGACAAGCAACCATGCAGTATCTGCATCCAATACATCTGTGAAGGTCTATCACAACTATCCCGTCGGGTCTCTTGTATGACGCTTTTGTGGGGCAAACTTCAACACATGCAGGATGTTCACATTCTTGACACATTAACGGGAAAAACCGCCAGTTTGCATTCTCCGTTGTTTTTGCTGCTATAATTCTGATCATGTAGCAGTCAAATCTCGGATTGTCGGGCATTCTTGGAACATTGTTTGCCAAATCGCATGCTTTAACACAGGGTGGGCGAAGATTCCTTAAAAGCTCATTTTGCTTGTCCAAGGACAGTTCTTCAAACTTGATTCCCTGCTTTTTCAGCATATTGTTAATGCACTCTGTACACTTGTCCACCTGAACTACCATTGCCCATTTATACTTAGAAAGATCATTCTCTGTAGAAGATAGCTGTACAGCTTTACCAGTGGCAATCGCTGCTGTACTAGTAGCAAGCAGCACCAGAAACTCACGTCTTGAGGTCACACACTCACCTCCTTCAAATGATCAATCACTGCGTCATTAAAGCTCCCTGCTGTAACATAAAGGGAGCTTTAGTCTCCTTTGGGTTTCAAAGGTTAGAGTTTATTAATGTTTTGGTATTATGTTGGCTAATCGAGCTAATAAAGTAAAAAGAAGGTTTACACGTCGGCAATATTATCTTCGAAGTTCTAAGCTTTAGGTTTTTGTGTTAAAAATTCAAAAGGTATCAGTTAATTTATCCATCTGACAATTTCATCTATGTCCACATTTTCCTCTACAACTCTGGCAAACTTTTCAATTCTATCCTTGAAGCTTGAAAACTTTATTTTAACATCAAGGTATCTTGATAGCGCTTTAACAATGTTCTCGTTCCAAAATAGTGCGTGAGTGTAGGTTCCCCAGACCAGACCGTCATCACTTGCACAACCTTCAAACTCCTTTTCAATTTCAAATATCGGGTTTCTGCTAATGTAACTGAATCCCTTATGTATCTCGTAACCTCTAACTTCTTCACCTTTTATTCTATCAAGTACAACAGCCTCTCCTACTATTCTTTTTTTTACTTTTCTGCAAATCTTAGAAAATGTCTTGAACTCTGTGGATACATCAAGCAGACCCAGTCCTTTAACTGTAGTTCTGCTGTGTTCAATTCCATGATCTACAATTTTCATGCCAAGCATCTGGTATCCTCCACAAATTCCAATTACCGGTTTATTTTTTGAGAAATTTTTTATTTTTTCATCCATTCCTGTAGATTTCAAGAGATTTAAATCCTTAATCGTATTTTTACTACCGGGAACAATTAAAAGCTCAATTCCGTCCAGTTCATCACTCAGACTAACAAATCTGGATACTTTTCTTATAGGTTCAAAGTCTGTAAAATTTGAGATTCTACTCAGCTTAACTATTCCAACAACTCCATCTTTATTCCACTCCTCAATACAGAGGCTGTCCTCAGAAAAAATGCTTTCAGCGTACGGGACTACACCAATAACTCTTATACCAGTCAGTTT
Organism: Archaeoglobus sp.; assembly: GCA_003978865.1. GTDB lineage: Archaea > Halobacteriota > Archaeoglobi > Archaeoglobales > Archaeoglobaceae > WAPX01. Next base: position 1,892 of record QNXS01000086.1, read on the forward strand.
TTCCAGCTTGTCTATACCGCTACCAAGAATATCTGCCTTACCCCTAAGCCTGTTTATTAAAAAACCCCTAACAGCTCTTCTTACATCTTCCGGCAAAAGCAAGTATGAGCCGTAGAGCGATGCGAATACACCACCCCTGTCTATGTCTCCAACAACGATGATTGCCGGTTTTGCCATTCTTGCCATTCCAATGTTTGAGAGGTCTCTATCATAAAGGTTTATTTCGGCAATTCCTCCAGCACCCTCTATAACTACCACATCAAACTCCCTTTGAAGATCCGTATAGGCTTTTTCGATAACTTTTCTCAACTTCGGTACTTTGTTGCAGTATTCATCAAATGTAAAATCTCCAACTGCAACACCCATAACAATGAGCTGGGATACAAAATCTCCCTTGGGCTTCAGCAGAACGGGGTTCATTCTTTCGTCCGGTTCAATTCCTGCCGCTTTAGCCTGAATAGCCTGAGCTATTGCTATCTCTTTACCATCTCTGGTTACATAGGAGTTAAGACTCATGTTCTGAGCTTTAAATGGTGCAACGGAATAACCTCTTTTACTCAGAATTCTACATAAGGCTGTGGTTATCGAGGATTTTCCAGCACTACTTGTAGTTCCAGCTATCATTAATGCTGGCATATTAATCCATGTACTCCTTGGTGCTTGGAATATCTTCTCCTTCTACAACTCTCGCATCTCTAAAAGCCACTGCAAACGCTTTAAACGCAGCCTCCATAATGTGATGGGAGTTTTTTCCCTTAACGTTCAGATAGACGTTAATTCCAGAATTTCTACATAAAGTATCAAAGAAGTGTTCGAAGTTTTCTCCCTTAATTCCCTTTACATCACCGGTTTTTCCATCAAAGTTGAAGTATCCTCTCCCGCTTATGTCAACACCACAAATAGCAACTGCATCATCCATAGGAACGATTGAACTGCCAAACCTCCTAACACCTTTCCTATCTCCAAGAGCTTCAGCCAGAGCTTTTCCGAGTGCAATTGCAACGTCTTCCACTGTATGGTGTTCATCAACTTCAAGATCCCCCATTGCATTTATATTCAAAGTAAGTTTGGAGTGCTTAGCAAAGTTTTCGAGCATATGATCAAGAAAAGGTATTCCAGTATTAATAGAAATTTCCTTAACTCTGTCAAGTTCTATATATACGCTAACATCAGTTTCTTTCGTCTTCCTGCTGAATTCAGCACTTCTGCTCATAATGTCTGTCCTTTTAGCTCAACAGTTTTTATACTTTATTTTATACTTATACTCCCTTAGCTTCAACAGGTGGAAAAGTTTCTGTCAAAAATTTACCAAAAAGTCTTTAAAAACTCCCAACAAATTCCTACAAGGTGTTGCCCAATGCGTGCTGACGTTCCAGCGAAGGAAGTAATGACAAGGGAAGTGTGCATAGCAACTCCAGACGAGCCTTTACATATTGCCGCAAAAAAAATGATAGAGTTCGGTGTTGGCAGTATTGTGGTTGTTGAAGGTGGAGAACCAAAAGGGATAGTTACGGAAAAAGACATACTGAACAAGGTCGTGGCGGAGAATAAAACACCGTCAGATGTAAAACTGCACGAAATTATGAGCAGTCCTGTTATGACTATTCAACCCACAACATCGATTAGAGAGGCAACAAGAATTATGCTTAAAAAGGGTATAAGAAGGCTCCCAGTCATAGATAATGGGAAATTAGTTGGAATTGTTACTGACACGGATATCTTGAATATAAGCATGGATATAGGTGAATTAATTGGTTTGATAGACGATAGAAGCTTGGAAGTTCTACCAGAAACAATGAGCGGTAAGTGTGAAAGATGCGGTCGCTTTGTTGAAAGGCTTGTTGAAGTAAATGGGATGAAGTTGTGTGAGGATTGCGCTGAAAGTTTTGAAGACTAAAAACCACTTTTAAATTTTGTGAAGCTGGACATGTATGACATGCATAATTGTATGATATTTTACTGTTATATATAATTGGCTTAGGGGTGTGTGGATGAGTTTAAAAAAGCTAAAACCCGGAACAATAATGGAGATTGCAACTACCGATGTAATAACTCTACCGCCAACAACAACAATAATGGCAGCTACAAAAATGATGAGAAGGTACAGGTTCAGAAGGTTACCAATAGCAGATCCCGGTACAAGGAGGCTTGAGGGCATTATTACTGCTACAGACCTTGTAAACTTTTTTGGAGGAGGAAACAAGTATAAAATAATAGAAAAGAGGTTCTCTGGCAATTTGATTGCAGCAATAAATGAGGACGTAAGAGAAATAATGGAAAAAAGTGTTCTTAGTTTAGCTTATACGGATGATGTAGAGGATGGGCTTGAACTAATGCTCAGCAGAAGCATTGGTGGATGCCCAGTTGTTGATGAAGAAAACAGAGTGGTTGGAATAGTGACTGAAAGGGATTACCTGCGATACATGGCTGAAAAATATAACTTGCAAGTAAAAGTGTCAGATTATATGACAAAGAAAGTTATCACAGTAACTCCCACAGTAAGTATAGCAGATGCTATGAGAATTATGATCTCCAAGAAAATAAGGAGATTACCTATAATCGAAGAAGGCTTGCTTATGGGTTGGCTAAACACACCCACGATAGTTAGGTACTTCAGTGGAGAAGCTTTTAAGGTGCTTGTAACAGGAAATGCTGAAGATGTGTTGTCTCAACCAGTTTCAACTATACTGTCCTCAACATCTTCGGGATATATGCCGCCCCTTACAGTTTTGCCAAATGAGAGCATGTCTGAAGTTGCAAGAAAGATGCTTTCAAGGAGAGTTGGCTGCGCCTTAGTCGTTAGCGATGGAAGGCTTGAGGGAATAATTACAGAGCAGGATATGATAAGGTTTCTCTATTGTGAGGTAAGGTGAGAAATGAAATTTGTGGCAGAGGCTTTATCCCTCTCAGAGCCAGCAGCTAAGAGATTACACAGGAGGGGTATTCTTAAGTCTGCTTTTATTCCCCATCCCTTTTTTTCTGATATAGATGAAGCCTATTTACTCGAAAAGAAATTTGGTAAGTATGAGGAAGGAACTTTTATTGCTTCTTCACACAATAGAAGCTATATAGCAAGAGGATTTCCAAAAATAAAAAGAACACTTGTCCTTGAGGAATGCATTAAAAAACACTTTAAAGGATGTGATGTTGCAGTTGAGGAAAAAATAAATGGATATAACGTTAGAATTTTAAAAATAGGTGAAAATATTTATGCTGTAACAAGAAGGGGGTATATCTGCCCTTATACAACTGAAAGAGCAAGGGAACTAATAAATAAAGAATTTTTCAACGATTTCCCGGATTACATGCTGTGCTGTGAGGCTGCCGGACTGGAATCGCCACATGTCCAGAAGGAGATATACGGCAAGAGACTCGAATTTTATTTATTTGATATTCGAAACACTAGAACAAATGAAGCTTTGAGTGTTGAAAAAAAGATAAAGATTGCAGAAGAGTACAACCTGAGACTTGCTGAAGTTTTTGGTTTTTGGTGTTGTGAGGAATTATTAAGCAATGTAATAAAAATAATCAAGAGGCTAAATAGAGAGGGCAGGGAAGGTATAGTTATGAAAGATATTAATATGAAGAGATTATCTGTAAAATACACAACAAGCTACTGCAATTGCTCGGATTTAAACTATGCTTTTAGGTATTTTAACGACATTGGTAGAGATTTTATGCTTACAAGAGCGGTTAGAGAGGGATTTCAAAGTTATGAGATTGATAGTGAAGAAACAAGAAAAGAAAGGTACTTAAGAATTGGAAAAGCAATAGTTGACGGTATTTTGAGCAGTATAGATAATGTAATCGAGGAAGGAAAACTTTATGAGAGGTCAAAACTAAGATTTAGGAATAAAGAGGTAATGGAATTGTTCATCAAGCATATGAAGAAACTTGCAAGAGTGAACTTTGAGTATTTAGGATTAGATAATGAAGGATACCACGTCTTATTTATGGAAAAACAAGTGATCAGCACTGCGGATAGAATAAAAAACTTAATTTCGGGAGGATTTTGGTAGTTATATAATTTTATAAATAATTTTTTATAAATGGCTTTATAAAATTTATACATTCTTTGTATTAGTCATTCCCGATAATAGGGAGGATAATTTGACAGTATCTCTTATCTCCACTCTTTATACTTTTTT
>QNXS01000014.1 GCA_003978865.1 Archaeoglobus sp.
TGAGGTAGTCCCTCAGTTTTATCCCCTCCTTGGGATTCACTCCTTCCTGTCTCAGAACTTTAACCCAGTCTTTCCAAGCGTTTGGTAAAGCTACTATTGCTATTAAAACTATGAAAGCGAATACCACAAAGGCGTAAGACGTTTCGTTGAGGTAGAGTAGAATAAGCAAAAGAAGAATCAAAAGGCTGAGAAGGGGAGCAATCAGAGACGTTTTGTATTTTATATATCTCCTCAGATTCCAGACCGTCAAAGCCGTGAAAATTGCCATGCACACAAGAAGAAGGGTTAAAGGAATTTCCTCGGTCATATCTATCACTCCTTTAAGCTACAACTCCTATTACCTTCAAAAGCTTTGCAACTATGAACGTGGTGATGAGCATTACAACAATAACGCTGCAGAACGCTCTCCACGTTGAGAATCTGTTGGATTCTCTAACAGCTATCACGCTTAGCGCAAGGCTCCACAACATTAAAGCGAGTGCTATCAAACCAAGAGCTATAGCAGGCGTAAATATGTAAGTCATTATATACATCGCCTGCTCATGTGATATCTGTCCCTTTGTGTTTTTAAGTAGGGCTTTGATACCCTCTGGAATCGATGCTAAGGAGAGATAGCCCAGTATGGGAAGGAATATCAGCGGAAATCGTGCGTATCCTATCGCAGACAACAAGCCGATGAATTTCGCATTTCCTTTCAAAGCTTTGCCGATGAAATAGAGCAAAACTACCGAACTTTTCTCCTTCGATTTCGGATTTTCCTCTTCTTCCCTAAAAAAGAGCAAAAACTCTTCGACTTCATTAACCATCGCTCCTTTGTCATTCCAGCTTTTATACGGTTATACTGTTATACTTTTATTACTCAAAAATAATAATTTAATTTAATTATTTAACTTATCTATATATAAAGTTAATTAGATTTAGTCCACAGATTGTATTATTGATCGCATGTGAAAATCTGACAAATATTTCCATAGCGATTACTGTTGATATAATCATAGCAGGAACGGGCTTTAAAATACCATACGAAATCATTAGATTTAGCAGGTAAAAAAGAGAAACAACTAAGATAGCTAAAGGCTTTCCACAAACTCAACAATTCTATCAACTGCCTCTCTGAGTTTATCCATTCCAACAGCGTATGCACATCTTATATATCCTTCTCCACAGTCTCCAAAGGCACTTCCGGGAACGACTGCAACCTTTCTCTCAAAAAGTAATTTTTTGGCGAATTCTTCACTGCTTAAACCCGTTTCTGCTATTAATGGGAATGCATAGAATGCTCCATCAGGTTTTCTTACTTCAAGGACTTTTTTTATTCTCTTGACGAAAAAGTTTCTTCTTCTAAGGTATTCTGCTTTCATTTCTTCCAGATCGTTCTGCCCGTTCTTAAGTGCCTCCATAGCCCCGATTTGAGATGTTACCGGAGCACACAGCATGCAGTACTGGTGAATTTTTAACATAGCGTCGAATATATCTTCAGGAGCTATTGCATAACCAACTCTAAATCCTGTCATTGAATAAGCTTTTGAGAAGCCGTTAAGTACAACAGTTCTGTCAAACATACCGTTAAGTGATGCTACGGACTCATGTTTGAACGAGTAACTAAGTTCCGCATATATTTCATCTGAAATGATTATTGCATCTTTCTCAACAGCGAAATCTGCTATCTCTTCAAGGACAGACTTTGTATAACTTACACCAGTTGGATTATTTGGATAGTTTACGATTACTGCTTTGATTCTGATATCATTTTCCTCAGCTTTATTTGCTAAACTTATCATTTCCTCGTAAGTCGGAATGAAGTCTGGTGTTGTTGGATAGCTAATGGCAACACCCCCAGTGACTACTGTAAGAGGCATATACGAAACATAACAGGGTTCCGGTATTAACACACCCTCCCCCGGGTTCAAGATAGCCCTCAATGCTATATCTACAGCCTCACTAACACCCGTTGTTATCATAACATTTTCCGGACTGCACTTGACTCCAAATTTTGCGTAATACTTTGCTATACACTCTCTTAGCTCGTATATACCGTAATTGGAAGTGTAGGAAGTTATACCTTTTTCAAGAGAGTAAATCATTTCTTCCCTTATTCTCCAAGGAACAGGAAAATCTGGCTCTCCAACACCAAGACTGATTATGTCTTCCCTGCCTATTATCAGCTCAAAAAACTTTCTTATTCCGGATGGCTTAAGTGATGCAACTCTCTCGGAGACCCTCATACAGCATACCAACTCCTGCTAAAGGTGGCTTAAGGTGTTATGGCAAGCCTTCGATCCTCCTCTTCCTTGAACAGCAGTACTCCCTCTTCTTTATATGTTCTCAAGACGAAGTGAGTTACAGTTGTGAGTACCTCCGGAATTGTTGATATTTTTTCTGCTACAAAGAATGATACGTCCTTTAAACTCTTTCCCTTAACAACTACCTGAAAATCGTAGTCCCCACTTATTAGTCTAACTGCATGGACTTCTGGATATTTTGCAATCCTTTTTGCTATATCATCGTAGCTTTTCTCCCTTGTAAGAGTTACCCTTATATCTATTACTGCATAAACTGCTTCCTCTCCAAGCTTTTCCCAGTTTATTAGTGTTTTATATTTCAAAATTATCCCATTTTCTTCAGCCTTTTTTACGATCTCTCTGATATCCTCCTCGCTTAAGCCAACCATTTCAGCTATTTCTTTATTGCTCAATCTCGCATTGTTCTCAAGCAGTTTCAGTACCTCTTGAGCTTTTTTGTCCATAAAAAAGAAAAAGCGATTCGGTTTATAACCCTTTTTTCTTCCTGTTCTGATCAGCGAATCCAACTACTTTTCTCTGATCTCCCTAATCTTATCTATCAAAACCGGAAGCAGTTCTGTAACATCCGCTATAGCCCCAAAACGGGAAATTCTGAATATTGGAGCTGATTTATCTGTGTTTACAGCTATTACGTTCTTTGCCTTGATGCCCTCAGTGTGTTCTGTAGCTCCGCTAATTCCGAGAGCAATGTAAAGCTTTCCTGTAACAGTTTTACCGCTTTTTCCAACCTGTCTTGTTTTCGGTAGCCACCCCTGATCCACTATAGGTCTCGATCCGGCAACAACTCCGTCAAGCAAGTTTGCCAGCTTTTCGGCAAGTTCTATGTTCGCTTCATCACCTATACCTCTTCCAACCGAAACAACAACATCAGCTTTTGAGATGTCAACGTCTTCCACCTCAGGTTTTATATACCTCAGAAATTCCACGTCATCTATGTCAAAATACTTCAATTCAAGTTCTTCAACACTTGCTTTTCCCATACCCTCTCCAGCATCATAACTTCCGGCATTTATAACTACAATTGCTGGAAGCCTGAGTTTTAGTACAACTACAACTTTCCCGCCGTATGCCATACTTCTAACTTCAACTTCCTTCAAATTCTTGCTTGATTTTACATTATAGACTCTCGTAGCAATTGGAAAATTTGTAGATAGCTGAGAGGACAAATCAACGCCAATTGATGTATTTCCGAAAACTATCAGATCAGGTTTTTCCAGTTCTATTACTCTTTCCACTATTTTATAGTAAACTGGATTGGGTTCACCAGCATTGACCTTTATTACTCTTCCATCTATTGAGCTTACATCTGCATCACTCATAATCAAAGTTACATAATCTCCAAGTTTTTTTGCACACGAAACGAGTTCGTAAGTTATGTTTTGAACTTCCCCATTTACTGTCTCTCCAACAACGAGCACTTTCATAATCTACTCACCTTTCTTCATTCCCTTTCTTTTTTCTTTATCAGCTTTAAATAACGGAAATATCTCTTAATACCTCAACAATTCTATCGGCTACTTCTTCTACATCCCCCTCTAACATTAGTACATCTGGTTCTGGAGGTGTTTCGTATCTAACCAGCTCTACACCACTAATTTTTGGTACTTCAAGCTCGACCTCCTCTATTTCAGCTCTTTTCATAGCCTGTCTTAACTTTGTGAATGGGACGAAGCTTAACGGCCTCTCAGCTGAAAGAACTCCAACTACTGCTGGAAGCGGAAGTCTGTATTCAGCCGAAATCCCCCCTTCAAGCTCCTTCTTGACGTACAATTTTTCATTCAAATTTAATTCAACAGCCCCTCCAATGTATGGCAGGTTTAGAAATCTTGCAAGAGCGCCTCCAAGACTGCCAGCAAAAGAATCTATGGCCTGAACGCCTGTAAGTATCAGACTGTATCCTCTGTCATTCAAAAAATCTGCAAGTGCCTTTGCAATCTCCACCCTGCTGAACGTCTGTCTGTTTAAGATGACCTTGTAAAGTTTGTCAGCACCCTTTGCAGCAGCAAATCCAAGTCCCTCATCAATTTCATCCGCGCTGTCAGGATCAGCAATTCCAACCACATCCAAAGTTACATCTTTAAGTTTTTCTTTCAGCACGATTGCCTCTTCAATTGCGTGTTCATCTCTTTCGTTTGGTATATATTGAAAGGGTACAACCTCATTTTCACTTATTTCAAGCTCTTCGACCAAATCTGGAACGAGCCTTAGCAGAACACAGACCTTCATACAACCACCTTCATAAACTTTCGTACTTCATCCTTCTATGGCATTAAGAACAAGCTCGGATATGTCCATAATCTCAAGTTTTCCTTCAAGATCGGTAACTTTTAGAGCATCTTCAAACATCGGAACATCAAGGGGGCATGCAGTTACAAGTATATCAGCTCCAACAGAAAAAGCTTCTTTTACCCTGCTCTCTGCCGGTCTATATTTTACTCTCTCTTTGATGACAGAATCAAGCCAGATACCGCTTCCCCCTCCACAGCAGAGAGCGTTCTCTCGGTTTCTTTTCATCTCAACAAACTTCAGTTTTGGAATTGACCTAATTACTTCTCTCGGTTCTTCATATATGCCATTTCTTCTCCCCACATAACACGAATCGTGGTAAGTCACAGTGTAATCAAGACTGTTAAACATCTCCTTCAATCTCTCCAAGTTTTTATGGAGAAACTGTGTGTGGTGAAGCACTTCCTTACCGAATCCAAACTTTGTATACTCCCTTATTAGTGCATTGTATGCATGAGCATCGTGAGTAACTATCTTACTGAAACTGTACTTGCTGAATGTTCTGATGTTTTTCTCTGCAAGTTCTTCAAAAAGTCCGAATTCACCGTTAAGTCTTGCAAGGTCACCTATGCATCTCTCCTCATTTCCAAGAATGGCAAAATCCGTTCCGATCATATGCATTATCTTTGCAAGGGATTTTGTTATTTTTCTACATCTACTGTGGTATGCACCGTAGCAACCTGTCAAAAACATCACTTCCGCACTCTTCTTTTTTGCCATTAATGGTACTTCAAATTCAACTTCCTTTGTCCAGTCATCCCTTTTTCTCGGAGATTTTTTGAATGGATTCCCGTATCTCGCTATACTAATCAGGGCTGAAGCAAGCTCTTCTGGTGGATTTCCTTGAAGGAGTGATAGTTCCCTAAGTGCAGGTATTACCGCATCAGTTATTGGCACCCTACTTGGACATCTGAGACTACAGGTGAAGCATGAGGAACATAACCAGTGAGAAAAACTTTCAATTACTTCATTGACGATTCCGGCTCTTATAGCAAGTACCATTCTTCTTGGAGTGAAAACAGTACCGGTACTGTAAGGGCATGAGCCTCCGCAAACACCACACTGAATGCATTGAAAGAACTTTTCATAATCTGGAACTTCTTCCATTCTTTTGAACAAATTCTCAAGCATTTCCTCAATTTCCAAAATCTTCACCTCCCTTGTAGGGATTTGGACCCAAACTTTTGATTTCTTCAACAAATCCGTTTATAATCTCAGGAATCTTATCGTAATCCGAAATTGCAAGCTCTACAAGCTTGACTCTCTCAGGTTCAAGCATCAGTCTCTGCAAAGTTTCCTGAACGTTCTCCATTCTCCTGTTCGCAAGCTCACTGCCCCTTATGAAGTGGCACTGATAGTCCTCTCCGAACTTACATCCAACCATGAGTATGCCATCTAT
>QNXS01000063.1 GCA_003978865.1 Archaeoglobus sp.
TCCGCCCCTAATATCCGCCCACTCTCCATCTATTATTCTATCTACTTTTTCTGAAATTCCCGTATCCAGTCCTATCTTTTCAGCCCAATGCTTGTGAAGACTTCAAGATGGCATTCTCTTCACCTTTTTGGCAGACATGGGAATTATAACAAATTAAGTTTACTATTTTACACTTTTTTGAAATTTAAAATATTAAGTATAAAATAATTTTAAAATAATAATTTAATTACTAAGGAATTTAAGGATAGGATTCGTGACTTAACGCAATCCACTATATTGTCTTAAACTTGCATGTATTATGTCTTAAGCTATTTATTTTTTTTGTTGCTATTCTTGACAGCTCTTTTGCCTGTTAAAAAGGAAATTTTCTTTCTCCTGACAGAGATAATATTGGTATGGGTTATACAGAAAATAAATAAAGAGAATTATTCGGAATTTATCTGAGTGAGATAATGAAGCACATTTAGGAGTTTGTGGGAACCGTAAAGACAAGAGAACCTTTTTTAAGGAATTGCTTAGGAGCTTTGAACAAGACTTCGTTCCCAGTTAGAAGTTCAAAAGTTTTAAATACCGATATGTATTGTCGTTCATAACGGTGATTCAATGAGAAGTCGCCACTATTTGATTTTTCTTTTCCTTGGAGTTATAGTGATAGCAGGAAGTATGGCAGGATGCATAAGAAACACAAACACAGTCAAAGGACAAACAATTGTTGTCTGCTCTGGTGCTGGGCTCATGAAGCCAATGAACGAGCTGATAAGACTATTCGAAAATAAGACTGGTATAAAGGTTGAGGTTCATTATGGTGGAAGCGGTGAAATCTTTGGAGTCCTTCAAACAACAGGTTGTGATGTTTTCATTCCCGGTGCATGGTACTACATGCAGCAGGCAATGAAGAAAGGGTACATCCTCGATAGTACTGTGAAGAACGTTACGTATCATATTCCTGTTATAGCTGTTCCAAAGGGCAATCCTAAAGGTATTCACTCCCTCAAAGATCTTGCGAAACCCGGTGTTAGAGTTGTACTCGGGGACCCAAGGGCTTGCGCTATCGGCAGAGTAGCCAAGAAAATCCTCGAAAAAAATGGCCTATGGGTGAAAGTGAAGCCAAATATCGTGACCTTTGCTCCAACCGTTAACCAACTCATTGTATATATAACAACTGGCCAAGCTGATGCAGCGATAATCTGGGAAGATATGACAACTTGGGCACAGTCCAAGGGCAAAATTGAGGTTATAAAAATACCTAGGAAACAAAACATAATAAAAACTATTCCAACAGCTGTAACGATTTATGCTAAAAAAGATGGACACCTTGAGGCTGCAAAGGCATTTAACAATTTCATAGCCAACCATACTAAAATATGGGAAAAGTGGGGGTTCAAACCATGGAACGGCTGAACTTCAGGATTTTAACGATTTCCGTAGCCTTTCTTTTTACCTTTTTTCTCTTCGCAACAATAGCTACGCTTTTCTTCCTGCAAAAGCCCAATGAGATAATTAAAGCACTAAAGTCAGATGAAATGATTTTCTCCCTTAAACTGTCTCTCCTAACAGCATTTCTTTCAACAATTCTCGTCATTTTAACGGGAATTCTAATAGGTTATGCACTATCCCGCTTCGACTTCCCTGGAAAGAGTATTGTTAAGTCAATCCTTGATCTTCCAATGGCTTTTCCGGAGCTCGTCCTTGGTTTGGCTTTACTCCTCCTGTTCGGTAGTACACCAATTGGAAACGCCTTGAGCAACCTCGGAATAAGGATTGTATTCACCAAGCTAGGGATAGTGGTAGCTCAGTTCTTCACAGCTTTGCCATACGCAGTTAGAGAGATCTACGCGGCTTTCGAGGAAATAAACCCGCGCTACGAGCTCGTTGCGAGGAGCCTTGGTTACACAGAGTTCGAGACCTTTAGAAAAGTTACGCTACCAATGGCAAAAAATGGCCTCCTCGCCTCGACCGTAATTTCATTCGCGCGCTCGATAGGTGCCTTTGGAGCGGTCCTTATTCTCGCAGGTGGGAACTACATGAACACGGAAGTACTTCCAATCACACTCTATTTGAACATTTCATACGGCAACGTAGGAATGGCAATAACGAGTGGAATAGTCCTTGTCGTCATTTCCTTCGCTGCTATACTTTCTCTCGAAAAGCTGGGGGAAAGAAATGGCCCTGTTAGAAGTTAAGAACCTGAGTATAGACCTTGGCGAATTTCATCTCCGTAACATCTCTCTGACAGTGGAGAAGAAAGACTATCTAGCGGTAATTGGACCGACAGGAAGCGGAAAATCAGTTCTTCTAGAAGCAATAGCGGGTTTCTACCCTACCAAAGCCGGAAGAATTATTCTTGATGGAAGGGACATCACGACCTTACCACCAGAAAAGAGAGGTATAAGTATAGTCTACCAAGATTTTATGCTCTTTCCTCATCTCAACGTCTTTGACAATATTGCCTTTGGCTTGAGGAAAATAACATCATCAAAGGTAGAAATTGAGAGAGAAGTTAAGACTATAGCAGAGAAACTTCATATAGATCACATCTTCCACAGAAAAGTTTCAACTTTAAGTGGCGGTGAAAAGCAGCGAGTAGCAATAGCTAGAGCTTTGGTTGTAAGACCGAGAATCCTCCTAATGGATGAACCATTCTCGGCTTTGGATGAAAAAACGAGAGAAAATCTTCGTGCAATTGTCAAGAAAGCTGTGCGAGAATACGATACAATACACGATACAGCAGTAGTTCATGTCACACATGACTTCGAGGACGTCTTTGCCCTCGCGAACAAAGTTGTAGTCATGAATGCTGGAAAAGTTGTCCAAATCGGGACAGTAGAGGATATCTTTTGCAAGCCAACGAGCGATTTCGTTGCCGACTTCGTTGGCACGAACTTCGTACGTGGGAAAGTTCTTGAGAGTAGTGACATCACAGCTGTTCGCGTTGGAAACGTCGTGATCTATACTACGGATGTTGCGAAACCGGGGATAGAGGTAACACTCTCCATACGGCCGGAAGCTATAATTCTCGCCCGCGAGCTGGGGGAGTCTTCTGCCCAGAATATTCTCCCTGCGAGGGTGATGAAGATCAGAAAGCGAGGTCATCTTCTATGGTTAATCCTTGATGTTGATGGACTGATGCTGAGGGCAGTGATAACACCGAATGCTGCAGAGCTCCTCGGAATTAAAGAAGGGGTGAAGCTCTATACGATGTTCAAGGCTTCAAACGTGAGAGTGGTAGGATGAAACAACTTAACCTCTTTGAGTTTTACTTTAAAGAGGACTGTCCTTACTTCGATGAGACAACAGAACTGCTTGGGATTCAGGGAGAGGGTATTATGAGAATTATCACTCGTGAAAAAGGAGTTTCTGCATGTACCGAGGAATTGGCAGAGTTTCTAAAGAGTAAAGGACTCAAAATAGATTTCTTGCCAAGTGGTTCAGCATTCAAAGCCAAGGATACAATCCTGACGGCTGAAGGTAACCTAAAAATGCTCTTCAGGGTATGGCGTGTCTCTCAAACATTTCTTTCAATAACTTGTGCAATAGCCACAGCAACGAAAAAGCTTGTTGAAAAAGCTAAAGCGGTAAATCCAAACGTTATTCTCGCTACAACAAGGAAGACCCACCCAGGGATGCGATACTTCGAACTTAAAGCTGTGAGATCTGGTGGTGGGGATATACACCGGAACTCACTAAGCGATTCTATACTAATAACGCAAAACCACTTGAGAATTATCGGTCAGTTCGAAAAAATTAGAGCGCTTAAGAAGATCGAACTCGAGCCGAGAACTGTGGAAGAGGCCATAGAATATGCTAAGATTGTTGATATGCTCCTCCTTGATCACTTCACACCTGAAAAATTAGAGGAATTAATCCCACGACTAAGAAGGATTAATCCTAAACTCAAGATAGCCGTTACAGGGAATATAAACGAGCATAACATCAGAGAGTATGCCCGTCTCGTCGATGTGATAATCTCAAGTGCTCCATACTACGTAAAACCACTTGATCTTACGACGAGGATAGAAAGTGATTAATACATAGATAATCTATGATGTTACTATTAAAAAATTAAATTTTGCTCTCTATCCTCACCTATTCAAGCCTGAGGAGAGGTGTACGATTGGTAAGATAGTGATTGACCATCCTCACCGAGAAGATATTGCATGCTATCTGATTAACGGAGCAATTCTTGAAAAAGAAAAGATTAGTCGAAGATGAAATTCTCACCCTCGATTGAAATGGGTATTACTACCTCAGAGAGACACATAGATTCTGGATAGAGTAAAATAAAAGCTTAAAAGGTTGTTTGAAAGGAAACTGGCGGAAGAGTTAAAGTTGTACGGATAAGGAGTTAAACGATTGCATAGCATTCTTTAAGCAAAATTAAACAAAATAAGAAGAGACTTTCAACTAAGAAGAACTATACTAAAAATAAAAAATTCACCACATCTTAATTCTTATGATATATAACTCATTCAAACTTATAACGTTAAAAGTTGTTAAACATAGTAGTACTCTCCTTTGGCTCTCTGCTCTCTATCAAGTCTTGATCCGGGCTTGTTAATTCTTGGCCTCTTGGTGTCTTCATCCCTTCTAAATGTTATTCCAAGCTTTGAAAGAAATCTATTCATACCCTCTCTCATACTCATAGGTTTACTTGCAAACCCCCTTTTTCCGGGCTCACCTTCAAATACCAACAGTCTGTCACTTATCATGTCTATAAGGTATATGTCGTGATCAACAACGAGCACGCTCTTTTCCATATTCAATGCAAACCTCCTGATCATCCTTGCAGTTTCAGTTCTCTGCTCTACATCCAAATGGGCTGATGGTTCATCAAGCAAGTAAAGGTCAGCTTCTCTAAGCAAACAAGCCACTATTGCGACTCTCTGTAACTCTCCTCCACTAAGCTCAGTCAGTTTTTTATCCATTATTCTGTCTATTCCAAGGGGCTTTATAAACTCAGTTTTATAGTACGAGGATTCCACTGCTGGATTTATGGATACAAGAAAATCGTGAACTCTTGCCGAGCTATCAGCTTTTACATACTGGGGTTTGTAGGAGACCTTGAGCTCAAGATTTACTCTACGATCATCGTCACTCTCAACGCCAGCAAGCACTTTAACAAAAGTTGATTTACCCGTTGCATTTTCACCCACAATACCAAGAACTTCTCCAATCTTTACACTTCCACCAGCGGCTTCAAGAATAAAATCAGAATCAGAATAAGTTTTTCTAAAAGATGGATATTCGGCAAGTACTTTCTCGCATTCGCTCTCTCTTGGCTGGAACAGATCAAACTCTATTGATTTTTCCCTTATCTGCACGTTCTCCTCAGCTATATACCCCTTCAAGTATTGGTTTATTCCAACTCTAACACTTTTCGGATTTGTAATTATACCGTAAACTCCCGGTTCACCGTAGCTTATGTGAATGAGATCCGCAAGCAGGTCGAGTATTGCTATATCATGCTCCACTATCAAAACAGGTTTTTTTTCAGCCACACTTCTTATCAGATTTGCAGCAGCAATTCTTTGATGTATATCCAAGTATGATGTTATCTCGTCCAGAAAGTAGAAATCCGCATTCTTAGATAAACAAGCCGCTATTGCGACTCTCTGTAACTCTCCTCCACTAAGCTCAGATATATCTTTTTTAACGGAATTCTCCAGTCCAAGTTTTGTTATATACTCATCTATGTTTCCGAGTTCATCACTCCTTTCAAGAAGATCGATTGTTTTACCTCTGTAAACTTTAGGTATATGCTCTATATACTGGGGCTTTACAGCAGTTCTTATTTTTCCCTCTGAAAGAGCTTTCAAATAATCTAATAGTTCTGTTCCGGAAAATCTCTCAAACACTTCATCCCATTCTGCATCTTCCTTTCCAAGGTTTGGTTTTAGATGACCGGATAGTATTTTAACAGCTGTCGTTTTTCCTGTTCCATTAGCTCCCAAAAGTCCGACAACATTGCCTTTTTTTGGTATCGGCAAATTATACAGAACAAATCCGTTTTTTCCGTATCTATGTACTTCGTTTCCTTCAAGTTTTTCCGGAAGATTTACTATGGATATTGCCTTAAATGGACACTTTTTCACGCATATTCCGCAACCAACGCACAGCTCTTCTGAGATTGTAGCTACATCATTGACTACTACAGCTTCAGCACCAGTCCTTACTTTGGGGCAGTACTTCAAACATTCAAGACCGCACAGCTTTGGTTTGCACCGTTTAGCGTCAACCACTGCAAGTCTCATGTGCTGGCGATTTCGTTTAGAGCAATAAATTCTTTCCACACCATTACATTGGTAGTCAATTAGCATTCAACAATTTATATGATGT
>QNXS01000060.1 GCA_003978865.1 Archaeoglobus sp.
TTGGCATACGAGACATTTCAAAAGGTCTGGAGGGATACAAATGCACTGGGCTGACAAAGTAGCGGAGGAACTTCTTAGAAGGGGGGATAAACATAGAATAGCAACGGGAATAACTCCTTCAGGCCACATACATCTTGGTAACCTGAGGGAGATGCTCACTGCAGATGCTGTCAGAAGAGCCTTAGAAGATAGGGGCGGTAAAGTCAAGATAATATATATAGCAGATACGTTTGACCCGCTCAGAAAAAGATACCCTTTCCTGCCTGCGGAATACGATAAGTACGTTGGAATGCCTCTAAGCAGAATACCATGTCCATGTGGTGAACACAAGAACTACGCCGAACACTTTTTAGAACCGTTCCTTGAATCCCTAAAAATTTTGGGGATAGATGTTGAAGTTAAGAGAGCTGACAGAATGTACAAAGAGGGAGAGTACGAGAAGGCAATAAAAATAGCTTTGAGGGAGAAGGAAAAAATAAAGAAGATTCTTGAGGAAGTTACCGGAAAAAAGTGTGATGAGAGCTGGTCACCGTTCATGCCTATCTGCGAAAATTGTGGAAGAATAAACTCAACCAAAGTTACTGGCTTCAATGAGAAACATGTACACTATGTATGCGAATGCGGGCATGAGGGTGAGGTATCTTACAGAGAGGGAAAACTCGGGTGGAGAATAGACTGGCCTGCGAGATGGGGGATACTCAACATAACATGTGAACCAATGGGAAAAGACCATGCTGCCGCCGGAGGAAGCTACGATACGGGGAAAAGATTGGCAAGAGAGGTGTTTGAGATAGAACCACCATATCCGGTAGTTTACGAGTGGATACATCTTAAAGGTGTTGGGGCTATGAAAAGCTCAAAAGGTGTGGTTGTTCCCGTGAGGGAGATGGTAGAGGTACTACCTCCGGAAATAGTAAGGTACATTATAATAAGGTCAAAACCGGAGAGACACATAGACTTTGATCCCGCAACCCTTCTTGACCTTATAGACGAGTTTGAGGAAGCGTATACAAGAAAGGATAGAAGTGTTGAACTCTCTCTCGTTGAAAAAGTTAATTACTGTAAAGTTCCATTTAGACATCTCGTAGTAGTCGGGCAAATAGCAAACTGGAATTTCAATAGGGTTATAGAGATACTGAGAAGAACGGAGTACGATGTTGATGTTGAAGATGTAAAAAGAAGAATGAGTTATGCAAAGAAGTGGCTTGAAAAGTTTGCTCCTGAAAGGATGAAATTTGAAGTAAGAGATATCAAAGAAATTAATGTGGATTTCAGTAAAAAAGAGCTTGAATTTCTTAGAAAGTTTGCAGAGGAAGTGAAGAATGATATGAAAGCTGATGATCTGCACAATCTTGTTTACGTTGTCGCCAGCAGAGTCGGTATCAAACCGGCTAAAGCATTTAACGCTATATATAAAGCAGTACTCGGTAAAAACTATGGTCCCAGAGCTGGATACTTTATGGAATCTCTCGGAACTGACTGGATTAAGAAAAGATTCATTAAAGTTGTAGAACTGAGAAGTTAATTAATTTTTAATTAAAATTAAAAAATAGGTAAAAAATGAAAACCAACATGAAGGACAGGAAGCCAACAAGGATTGAAGCTGGAAGTTACTATACATACCTGAGTGAAGGTTGTAGGCTATGCAGGAGAGGAGCAAAATTAGTTCTGTTTGTAACGGGATTGTGCCCGAACTCATGCTTTTACTGTCCAATTTCTGAAGAAAGAAAGGGAAAAGATGTGATATTTGCAAATGAGAGAGAGGTCAAAACTTTGGAGGATATTGTAAAAGAAATAGAGCTTATGAGTGCAGAAGGCGCATCAATAACTGGGGGTGAACCTTTTTTCACTCTTGAAAAAACACTGGAAATAGCAAGATTTCTGAAAAAATTTGACCTTCACATTCATGTGTATACAAGTTTACCGAGAGAGGATGCTGTAGTAAAGATATCTCAATACGTTGATGAAATTAGGTTTCACCCAGTAAAACCTATAAAACTGTACGATAAGCCCGTAAAGACAGCAAAAAAGCTTGGACTTGAAGTTGGAATCGAAATTCCAGCTTTAAATTTCGATAAGAATATTGTGAGCTTCGTAAATAAGCATGATATATTTATGAACTTAAACGAGCTTGAATTTTCAGCAACAAATCAGGAGAGGCTAATTAGCATGGGTTTTGAATCAGGAGAATTCTTTGAAGCCAAGGGTTGCAGAGAAATTGCCGAGAAGTACCTCAAGACAGTCGAGAAATTCCATTACTGCACAGTCCTGTTCAAAGACAGGGCACAGATGAGGAGGAGGTTAATAAGAATGGCTATGAACCACCCCGACTTCTATTTAGTGACAAATGATGGGACATTGATATGTGGCAGGATTGAATGTTCAAAAGAAGAATTCAAAAAGCTGAAAAGAATTCTTGATGAAATGGATGTAGAGTATAAAATCTATAAAATCTCTGAACTACAGAAAGTGATTGTTGAGCTCTCAGCCGAACTTGCAGAGAAGTTGAGTGAAGATTTAAAAGCTGAGGGATTTAGTGTGAGTATAGTCGAAAGGTATCCAACTGCCAACAGACTGGTTGTGGAGAAAGTACCTCTGTAAATGTACAAAGTTTGAGGTATGATTGGAATGAAACAGGAGGAAATTAAGGTAAGATTGAAAAAATATCTTGAAAGGGATAGAAACGGTATAAGAAGGGAACTCTTAAAGATACTGCTTGATGGGGAGAAGTACACAACTGACGAAATATACAATAGATTGAAGGACAGACTCAACGTGAGCGTGAACAAAAGAGGGGTTTCGGCAATGGTCGGTCTTATGTGTGCAAGGCTTGGAATACTGAAAACAGAGCTTGGCGAGAGAAATAAATATTACATAAAACCAGAGTATGTTGATTTAGTTAAAGAATTTATAGATATAAATTGATTATGGAGGATTAACGAGTTACTCCTGAATTGCAAGCTATGCTATTATAATCTTTTATATATCTTTAATTAATTTAAATTAACTTTTTTTATCAGTCTCTGCATAAACTAAGCTTATCTGTTGGACAGACACCTTTAAGATACCATGCTATAGGGTTTTCGGAGAAAAGTATTTAAAAGCAAGCTTTACAGATGTCGGTTTCGGTTTTTATGTTCACGTTCTCTTGGGTTAAATCTTTTGGATTGTTTTGGATTAAACGGGTTGATTGTTATTAATTATTTAAATTAAATTATTTACCTTCCGAACCTGATCACTTATCTTCATCGAAGCCAGCACATCGTCAAGCCTGTTGTTCATCATTCACGAAATATAAACCAAAATTGAATACTGTTGAAAGTATGAATGAAGTGAAATTTTGAAAAGAATAGAAGAACAGAAAGAGCTTGAAGAAATCATAGGTGACATGGAGACCTTTGAAAGGGAATACCGAAAAATAGCTCTCAAAGAGCTGAAAAAGATTGAATTTGTTGTACAACTTAACAAACTTAAAAAACTGATCTGTAAACGTCTATCACTCTTTCTGCGATACTGTCCCAGTCATACTCCCTCAATTCAACCCGGACTTTAACTTCTGCTGCCCTTCTTATGACTTCCGCAAGCTCTTTTGGAGAAATACCGCTACTAACAGCAAAAACACAGTCAAATTTCTCGGCAAATTCTTTTAAAGCTCCACTATTACTCACCACAGCCGGACTTCCGCAGGCTAAAGCTTCTAAGACTGTTATCCCGAATGCCTCCACCGGTGAAAGATTTACGAAAACTGAGCAGGTTTTAAGCCATCTGTATTTTGTCTCTTCATCTATAAAGCCTACGAGTTTTACTCTGTCTTCAAGCCCCAATCTTCCAATAAGCTTCCTTAATTCCCTCTCAAAGCTGCCCTTTCCGGCAATGTAAAATTGAAAATCATCGAGGTATTTCATAGATTTGACAACTATATGTATATTTTTGTATTTCTCAATCCTTCCAACGTAAAGGATCAGTTTATTGGAGAATTCAAAAGAACTGATGTTCCGTATTTTATCTAAGCTTACACCGTTAGGTATAACCACTGCATCAACACCGAAGTCACTTCTGACCAGCATTCTTTCATAATTTGAAACACATATTACCGCATCAGCTTTTTTAAAAATTATTAAACCAAACAGCCTGTACGGTTTCAACAATAGATTCCTTACAGTACTTCCCCCTTTTCCGTGGTAATGAGGTGTAAAAATTAGTTTATTCCGCTTTGCTAATGCTGCAAACAATGCCGGAAATGCATGGTAGTTGTGAGCGTGAACGACATCGTATCTGTCAGAATTTCTCTTCAGATACCTGTATAGATCCGGAGAAAAGTAGTATGCTTCAGATGGAGCGTAAGATTTGAACCTTCTAACAGTAATTCCTTCAATTTTTTCTATACTATTCAAACTTCCGGATAGATCTGTTGTAAGGACTTCAACATCAAACTCCTCAGCCAGTCTTTTCGAAAGCTCATAGACGTGGGTTTCAATTCCTCCAGTGTGCGGGGGAAAACGATGGCAAACTTGGCAAATTTTCATCAAAATTAAAATTACCGCTTCTGTATTAAGCTTACTGCCTGACTATCTAATTGTTCTTCCCACAATATTTCCCACAACCACCATCAATACTACCACAAGCAATCCTGTGAGCTCCAGAAATGATGCTCTTCTAACTTTGTCCGGTATAGATTTAAAAATTAAGTAACGTAGGTAATTGTATTCTCCCTTTAACGGGTATTCTCTTGCGAGCAAGGCTTTAGAATATCCCTCGTAGTAACTTCTCTTCAAAACATACTTCAGTCTTGCTCTATTTCTGGGAACTCGATGATACACCACAACTTCAGGATCATAAACTATTTTCGCAGACGGTATTAACTTCTTTAGCCTCATTGCAAATTCTGCCTCTTCCCCGCTCAGCAACTTCTTGCCGTACCTCCCTACTTCTGTTCTGAACAGTCCAGCCACTTCAAAAGCTTCCTTTCTGAAGCTCATGTTAGCACCGATAGGATTTCTCACTTCCGACCTTCTTTCGGGCATTCCTTTATATGTGCATCCTACCACCCAGTCCAACTCCTCAGGCAACCATCTTGGTCTGCATTCATCGAAAACGGGAACTATCTTACCCCCAACACCCCATACTTTTTTGTCCCTGTAATTTTTTATCATGTTTTCGAGCCACCTGTGATCCGGCCAAGCATCATCGTCTATAAACGCTATGACATCCCCTTTTGCAATTTTAACACCACTATTTCTCGCGTTGGAGAGGCCGAACCCATCGGACGCTACAATTTTAACGCATTCTGGAACTACTCCACTGTAAAAGTCTATTAACTCATCTACCGGATCCAACACCAAGATTATCTCATCCGGTTTGTGTGTTTGTTCCCTCAACAACCTTATGCATTTCAGAACATCGTTGTATCTCTCCTCAGTGTAAGTTGAGATTATTACGGACGTGATCACATCAAACCTCCGCTATTTTTTAGTATTCTACTCAATGTTCTACTCAATGTTAAGTTAATTATTACTTAATGTTAATATCGTTAATATCAATTAAATTAAATCCAAACTTATTAATTAACTTCAGTTTTTCCTAATTTTTAAATCTGTTGGCGGATGATTTGATGCATCGTTAAGGGCTTATAAAAAGGCATTCACAAGATCCAGCTTAATTCAAGCTTAATTCAAGCATTATAGCTCTCGGTCTTGTTCGACAGAATCTGTTAAAGGATTGCTGGCAAATTGCAAAATTAATTGTCTCTCAAAAATATTTTATATTAGACAGGTTA
>QNXS01000087.1 GCA_003978865.1 Archaeoglobus sp.
GAATGACTGCGGGAAGTGAGGCAACGGTTGCAAAAGAGCTTGGAATAGCATACGCTGCTATATGTACAGTGGATAACTATGCTCACGGTATAAGAGGTGAAACGGTTGACTACAGAGAAATTGTAAAAAAAGCTGGGGAGAGTGCGAGAGTGTGTTTGGAGATCGTTTTCAACTCTGTCAGAAGATTGCTTGAACGGGGGTGACAGGAGTGGAACCGATCCTAATTAAAGACGTTCTGATAATGGCGGAAAATACCCTTAGAGGGGATTTGCTGATAGAACATTCTGAATTTGCAGGTGTTGGTGAAGTTGTCAGAGATAAATCAGGAATAGTAATAGACGGTAGAAACTACGCTGCAGTTCCCGGATTCGCTAATGCCCATACACATGCAGCAATGACTCTCTTTAGAGGTTACGCTGAGGATATGCCTTTGATGGAATGGCTTGAAAATAAGATATGGCCTCTTGAAAAGAAGCTGAAGCCCAAGCATGTATATGCGGGAACAAAGTTAGCATGTGTCGAGATGCTGAAAACTGGGTGCACAGTTTTTACGGACATGTACTTTTATGCTGAAGAAATAGCTAAAGCTGTTGAAGATTGTGGAATTAGAGCCTGTATATCATCAGCTTTTTTTGATTTCTTCAGCGAAGACATACTTGAAGAATCGATGAAGAGAGTGGAAAAGGATATTAAAAATCTATCAAATAGAAAATTAATAATTCCAGCAGTTGGACCTCATGCACCCTATACTGTGAGCCTTGAAGGTTTAAACAGGGCAAAGGAGGTTGCTGAGGAGAATAATGCACTTCTCCACTTCCATTTAGCAGAAACAGAAAAGGAAGTTAAAGAATTCGAAAAAAAGAATGGTAAAAAAGTTGTTAAAGTTCTTGACGAGATAGGATTTTTAAATAAAAGACTGACTGTCGCCCACGCAATCTGGCTTGAAAAAGAGGAGATACGCATTCTTGCTGAGAGGGGTGTAAGTGTAGCTCACTGTCCTGTGAGTAATATGAAGCTCGGTTCTGGTGTTTTTAATTATAGAGGTATGCTTGAAGCTGGAGTTAATGTATGTCTCGGTACTGATGGTGCCGCAAGCAACAACAGTCTCAGCATTCTTGAGGAGATGAAGTTTGCAGCATTGCTGCAAAAAGTTTACAGAAACGACTTGGAATTTAAAGCAGAGTACGTTTTTAGAGCGGCAACTGAAAACGGATACAGAGCTTTAAAATTGAGAGGAGGCAAAATAGAAAAAGGCTACATTGCAGATTTTGCCCTGTACAACCTGAATTCGGTCTCATTCTGTCCAAATCACAATCTACTTGCAAATCTCGTTTATTCAGCCAGTAACTCCGTTGTTTACACGTTTGTCAACGGGATACCAGTTGTGGAGAACGGTTATTTCATGGGTGATGTGGAGAAAGAGCTGAAAGTTATGGAGGATGCCAGAAAAGCAGCTGAGGAACTCTGCCAGTAAATCCCAAGCTTTAAATTTATAGAATAGTAAAGTTATGTTAAATGAAGACGAGAATAGCTGGTGTTCACTTCACCGATGCAAGACCCGCTGTAGGAGAAACAATTAAGATATCAGGATACTTGCAGTACTACGATGAAGAGACAAAATCTTGGCAGCCGGCAGAACACAAGAAAATCAAGTTAATAGTTGATGAAAAAGAAGTAGGAGAAACAATTACAGATGCAAACGGGAAGTTTACGTTCGAAACGAGTTTTACCGGTGACCATGACTTGGAAATCGCTTTTGAAGGGACTGCACTGCTCGAAAGTTGTAGTGTTACAAAAAAAGTTTCTGCCATGTCCAAGGAAAGCAAGAGAAGGATAGCTTTACTTGTTAAGATGGTATCTGCCCTGTTTATCCTGCTTGTGCTACTCCTTCTTTTGATTATCTTTATTCTATCCAATTCGTAAAAGGTGATTGGATGCTTACACTTTGCCTTGTAAATACGTACGACAAACTAAAGCTGCATGACATCCACCTTAGAAGTATTGCAAGAGCGGCACCTCTCTGTTACGCTTTTAACCTCCACTTAGCCTTGCTTGACTTCCCATTCTGGAGGAATGAAAGGGAGGCTGTCTCTCAGGTTTGCGATTACACAACCATAGGTGAGGGTGGGAAGTATCTCGAAAAGCTTATGCATAATGGTAGATTTCATCTCATGAACAAGATAACAGCCCAGTTCGGTGAAGTTATTGCAACAACATCCAAGCCGGATCCAAGCAAGAAAGTATCGCTTGAGGAAATCTCGCTTTTTCATTCCGCAACATTTTTAATGGGGCTCGGGAGAAGGGGGCTTCCTAAGGAAATTATGAAAAAAGCAAAATATCACTGGGATGTAACCGGTAACAATATTAGCCTTGAAACCTGCACTGCAATGGGTGTTATAGCTGCAATTGTCAACGTGACTTTCAGGAAGTAACAAAGGCAGAGGTGTTGATAGTGGTGGGTACGAGGGGTTTGGAGGACATAAGGCTCTGTCCAATTCACGGATACTACAGGGGTGAGAGATGTCAATGTGGTTATGTTGGGGAGATAATTCTGGATAGAGTTAGGGTTGAAAGACTTGGCAGATTTATATCCGGGATTCTAAGGCACTTTCCCGACAAATTCGGGCTGGATATGGATGAGAATGGATGGGTAGATTTTGGAGAGCTTGTGAAAGCGGTCAGGAAGAAGTACAGATGGGCAAACCAGTGGTTTATAAAAGCAATTGTTTACAGTGATGCCAAGGGCAGGTACGAATTGAGGGACAATAAGATAAGGGCAAGATACGGTCATAGCGTTAACGTTTTGCTTTCAGATTATCTACCATGTGACAGGGATCGTCTCTACTACGGGACTGGTGAGGAGGAGGCTCACAGAATGTTAGAAATTGGAATAAAGCCCGTAAATCAGACTTACGTTCATCTTTCAACAACCATAGAGAAGAGCGTGGAAGTTGCAAAATTCAGAACGGATGAACCTATAGTGCTTGAAGTCGATGCAAAGTCTGCTATGAAGGAAGGAATCAGGATAGTTATGGCAAACGACCACATAGCTCTTGCTAAGGAGATACCTCCAGAATACATAATCCGTGTGATGAGGATTTAGATGTTTGTAGATGCTCAAACAAGAAACAGCGAAAAAATAACTGCAAAAAGTCCGGTAAGAAAAATACCGTCAAAAGTCCCGGCACCACCTATGCTTACAACTCCACTTCCTATCCTATCTAAATCTTTAAGGTGCAGTATGTCGGCACCGAACAAGCTTGAGAGGACACCTGTTGAGAAAGCCATTTTTGGCAGAAACAGGATCGAACAACCAAAAATACTTAGTGAAACGTAGCTTGCTATTGCAGCTGTTATTGGAGGTATAAACATCGGAACAGCAATTCCAACCCCCTTTATCGGTTTTGCTTGCATGTAAATAACTGCGGTACATACTGCAAAAGAGAGAAACCAAGCTTTTAAGGGAAGTTCAGGAATTAGTTTTAGCGCCAGTATCGAGGGAATTACACATCCACCAACATTAACTGCAACAACGATGTTTCTCCTTTCCCGAATTGCGTAAATGTACCCGAAAAAACTGTAGTACCTTTCGATTGGTTTCCCCTTCATTCTATAGACAGGAATGTTGATCAGACTCCCTATAACAGCCAAACTGAAAACTGTCAGCGCCCTATTTCTACTCATGTCAAAAACAAGCTGAAACACAGCTGAACCGGAGAGAACAAAGAATACTGCGAGAAATGGAAGCAAAACTAACAGAACAAAAAACGGCAGTAGAAGCGGAGGAAAAATATAGTCTCTCATTTCCGCAGTCTCTTTTTATCTATTACTATGTAGTCTGAAACTGACTTGACAGTTTCAAATGGTATTATATAGAAACCATCTCTCTTTTCAAGTTCGGGTATATTTGAATTTTTTGCGGGCTTTACCACCACGTTGAGAAGAAGTCCCGTTTTGAAGTCTGCTGTAACATTGTACAATACACCTACCACTGTTCCATCAGATAGCAGTACTGTCTTTTTTGCGAGACTTCTGGCGAACACTCGCATACAAATTTTAAAAGTGAAGAAACATATATAAAGCTTTGGAAAAAGCATCTGGCGTTATAGTGACAAAAAATAAATAATTGGAGATAATTATAGGATGCTTTAACTAACTGCATTAATTAAATTTCCATTAAATCTTTTATACTATATAAAACTTTAATTTCCTCAACTTCATTCATATTCGCAATTTCTTTCCTAACTTTCTCTATAGATTCTCTATTGACAGCATGAACCATAAAGTAAACAGGATAGTTCCACTCTTCAGGCACCACTCTTTCAACTAAATGTGTGATTTCTGCCCTACTGACAAGTTTTCTTGCGAGTTTTTCGGGTTTATCTGTTTTGATTAGGTTCATACCATTCTCTCTGAATCCAATCTTCCTTTCCTTTAAAACACCACTAAAATCTCTAACAACGCCAATTTTTGTTAGCTCGGAAATCAGGCTTACCAGCTCCTCCTCAGAATATCCGTACTTTTTAAAACTTAGAAAAGGTCTTTTTGTAAACTCAAGCCTCTCAAGTTTAATGAGCAATTCTCTGTCTATTCCAATCTCCTCAACTTTTGGCACATCGAACTTTGCATCTGTGTTTTCACTCCATGATGTCCCCCTGATCAGATCGTACTTAACGTCCATTTTGTAAACTCTCTTTGTGGGGAGCACTATGTAATCTTTCACGCAGCAATCTTCCATTATTTTGGCAGCAAGCCTCTCCACAGCCTCAAAATCTTCAGCTTTAATTGTGAACCATACATTGTAGCTCGCATCTCTCCAGTAGTTATGCTTTGGTCTGTATGAGTTGATGATTCTGGCAACCTCCTCAATTCTGCTTTCATCCACCTTAGCTGCGACAAGTGCGGCTCTCTGTTGCTTGGAGAAAGCCCTGTAGTTCAGGTTGGCTCCGTACCTCTTTATCACTCCGGTTTTGTGAAGTTCCCTCAGCCTGTTGATTACAAAATCCTCTTTGATATTAGCCCTCTCAGCCAGCTCGGACAGCGGGGTTGTGGTCAACGGCAGTCTGTATTGAATATCCATCAACAGTCTTACAGTTTGACTATCGAACTTAGAACTTGATTTTGATGAGTCTATCATCTACTTCCCTCTTACCGGAGACGTACTCTTCAACAAGTTTTTCTACAAGTTTCTTAGCCTCTTCCACGTTCTCATTTCTGACGAGTTCCCTGAATTCAGGTTCTGCTGCTATAACAAAGTAAAGTTTCATTCTCATCTGAACGGGAATACCCCTCTCCTTCATATACTTTTTCAGGTGATACATTGATTCAAGCAAATAAATTAGCTCTTCATCATCTTCTATCATCTTTTTTATTGAATCTCTAACCTTTCTTGCAACAACTCCGCTCTTTCCTTCAGTCGTAACGGCAAACCT
>QNXS01000088.1 GCA_003978865.1 Archaeoglobus sp.
TAATGAAATTATATATAAAAATATTATAGAGCTTATGAACAGAATTGGTGTGAGATATTTTGTTTTTATGATGATATTAATTATCAGTATAATTTCAAGTGTGGTATCTGTAATAGTTTCGGCAGTGATACTATCAGAGATCGTAAATGCAATGCCCGTTGACTGGGACAGAAAAGTTAAGATAACGGTTGTTGCATGTTTTGCTGTTGGACTTGGTGCGGCTTTAACACCGGTTGGAGAACCTCTCGCTACAATAGTTGTGTCAAAACTGAAGGGTGCACCGTACAATGCAGACTTCTTTTTTCTTTTTAGGTTACTTGCTGACTTTATAATACCCGGAATAATAGCAATGGCTGTTCTTGGAGCATACTACGCCGGTAAGTCCGAAACATCTGTAGTAAATTTACCCGAATACACGGAAACTCTAAGAACTGTAGTGATGAGAGCTTTGAAAGTTTACGCGTTTGTATCTGCTCTCGTATTGCTCGGTAGAGGATTAACTCCACTCGTAATGTGGTATTTTACAAAAATCCCCCCAGCTGTACTTTTCTGGGTAAATATGATTTCAGCTATACTTGATAATGCCACACTGGCAGCTGCTGAAATAGCACCCATGCTTAGTCTACCCCAGATAAAGAGTGCTTTAATAGGGTTGCTGGTTTCAGGAGGAATGTTAATTCCCGGAAATATACCCAACATAGTTTCAGCTGGAAGACTCAGAATAAAAAGTGGAGAGTGGGCTAAGATTGGTATTCCTGTGGGTCTTGTTATGATGCTTGTATACTTTGTTATAATATTTATATAAATTTATATTTATAGACAATAAAAATACTATAAAATTTAGAAATAAAAATCGACCGATGAAAAGCAATAAAATATATATTTTCTTAAGCCCAACCTGTCGTGTGGACAGATTGTTAACTCTCCTCAAAAAGGGAGAAGGCGAAAACGTAGAATTTAAAGAGTTTTTAAGTCTATACCACCTGAAAGAAAGTAGATTTCAATCTCTTGCATGTCAGATGAATCATAGATTGATAATGGGCAGAGGGAAAGCCATCTATGTCGTTGGAGTGTCCGATAGGGGAGAGTTAAAAGGAGTGAGTGAAGACAGTTTTAATGAGACTATAGATGTTTTGAAGAGGATTGCCGGTGAAATTGGAGCTGTTATAAGCTCTGTTGAGAAATACGAGCTTGGTGAGGGGCTCGTAGGTATAGTAGAAATACGGAAAATCAGTAGGGAAAAAGAGCATATACTGATAGGAACTGCCGGACACGTTGATCACGGGAAATCAACTCTTGTAGGCTGTCTTATCACGGGAAAATCAGACGATGGTGATGGTGCAACAAGGATCTACCTTGATGTTCTCAAACACGAGATAGAAAGAGGGTTAAGTGCAGATCTGAGTTTTGCTGTTCTCGGTTTCAGGAATGGAAGACCAATAAGAATGAAGAATCCTCTGAGCAAGAGGGAAAAAGCAGAGATTGTAGAACAGGCTGAAAAGCTTGTATCCTTCGTTGACACGGTTGGACATGAACCTTGGCTCAGAACGACAATAAGAGGATTGCTTGGGCAGAAAATAGATTATGGATTGCTTGTAGTTGCTGCAAACGACGGAGTTATGAGAACTACAAAAGAGCATCTCGGGATACTTCTCGCAATGGATCTGCCAGTAATTATAGTAATAACCAAAGCTGACATGGTCAATGAAAGAAAGCTAAGGGAGGTAATATCCTCGATTTCATCCCTTTTGAGAGGTGTTGGAAGAGTACCCTACTATATAAAAACTGAGAAAGATGTTAAAAAAGCGTCAAACCTTGTATTCTCGAAACCGGTGGTTCCGATAATCATCACATCCGCACTAACTCTTGAGGGTTATTCTCTCCTTGAGTCCATGCTGTACTATTTAAAATCAAGAAAATTTACAAAGGAGAAATTCCTGATGTACATAGACAGACTATACAGAGTAAGTGGAGTTGGAACTGTTGTCAGCGGATGCATAAGGTCGGGTGAACTGAAAGAAGGGGATGAAGTTTATATAGGCCCATTTCACGATGGCACATTTAAAAAAGTTAGAGTGCAGAGCATGGAAATGCACTATTATAGAGTAAGTAAAGCTGAGGCTGGAGACATAGTTGGTGTTGCTGTAAAACCTATCAAGTTTGATGAGTTAAGGAGGGGCATGGTGCTATCGGAGAAGGAACCCAAAGCTGTGTGGGAGTTTGAAGCGAACGTTATAGTGTTCACTCATCCAACAAGAATAAAAAGAGGGTACGAACCTGTAGTACACATAGAGACAATAGCTGAAACTGTAGTATTTGAAGATATGGACAAAGAATATTTAAAAGCCGGAGACAAAGGGAAAGTGAGAATGAAGTTCAAGTATCATCCATACTATGTTTTTGAGGGACAGAAATTTATATTTAGAGAGGGTAGAAGTAAGGGAGTTGGGGAAATAGTAAGAGTCTACGATTAATTTTCATTAATGCCGGGGTTGCAGAGCTCGGTACTGCGGGGGATTCGAGATCCCCTGCCCTCGGGCACGTGGGTTCAAATCCCACCCCCGGCGTCCTGTATGCCCCAAAATGCCTTATACGCCACTAAAAAGTTTTCTAAAAGCTTGTTTACGACAGTATTAACGTTAACGTATATTCCCAGATCCCCCAACTCTTTAAATATCAGACCTGAGAATAATTCTAACTCTCTCATAATGATGCCAGCTCATGACCATTCTGCTGTACTTTATATAACTCAGGAATCTAAATTAAAAGGTATCAGTTAAAAATTGTCAATCAACAAAATCTAAATATCTTTGCCAATAATTCTCTCCATTCCTCAGGATTCTCCCTTGCAAGATTGTCATTCAACTCTGCTTTTCGCATGTAAAACCAAGATATAAACTCTACTGTGTCCTTTATCTCAACTCCCCTTTTTCTTGTCCACTCATTAAGCCTATCTCTTTCTTCTTTTTCAGGTAATACGTCATGAAAAACAAATACCTGCTTTTTATAGGCGTTGTCAATCAGCTTCTCGCAAATTTTAACCGTAGTCCCGTAATTCAGTATAAGTTCTTCTTCAGAGAAGCTTTTTTTATTTGCTAAACAGTCAATAGAGTGCGTTCCATCTTCAACCACAATCTTAAACCATATTTCTCCATCTATAGCATCAACTCTCTCCTCAGTGAGATAGCAGTCTTCTCCATAAATAGCTTTCACCATCTCAAGCATACTATTTTTGAATTCCTCTGGGGAATGTGGATAATACCTTTCTTCAACTTTCCAGAAGAACAGCTTTCTGTTAAAATAGACGCTCTCTATTCCCCAGTCATAAAAGGTTGCTTTACCTATGCACTTTTAACCAGAATAATTATAAATCAATTGAACAATTGTTCAATTATGGAAGGAAACTGTGACACCGGTAAACCCGACCAACCGCCTAACCTACCACCCGATGAAAAAATAGCTGAATTAGCCGAATTCTTAGAAGCTTTCAGCGATTTCTCGCGTATAAAAATTCTACTTGTACTGCAAGAACGTGAATTGCGTCCATGCGAAATTTCTAAGATTGTTGGCTTATCAGTTTCAGCAGTTGCACATCAACTGAGAGTGCTGCGAGATAAAAGACTGGTGAGGTACTTTCGCGAAGGTAAAAGCGTGTACTATGCTCTGGATGATGAACATGTCTCGGCTATTCTGAAAACAGCTCTTGAACATGTGAACGAAAGAAGGTGAAAACTTGCAGAAGAGTGAGATTAAACAGCTATTGCTGCTAACAGCTTCGGCAGTTTTGTTTATATGTGGTACTTTTCTTGGAACTTTAAACAATTTTGTAGGGAGTGCAGTTCTACTTACTGCATACATTATAGCGGGCTGGAAAATCATACTGAAAGCGATAAAAAACATGAGTAAGACTGCTGTGTTTGATGAGAACACATTGATGACGATAGCTACAGCTGGAGCAATTTTAATTCATGAGTTACCGGAAGCTGTTGCTGTAATGCTCTTCTTCAGAATCGGTGAATTTCTCCACGATTTAGCTTTAAGCAGTTCAAGGCGTTCAATAATGTCTTTACTTGAAATAAGGCCGACGTATGCCAACCTAAAAGTTAATGAAAAAGTTGAAAAAGTTAAACCGGAAGAAGTTAATGTCGGGGATTTAATTATTGTTAAACCGGGAGAAAAGGTTCCGCTTGATGGAACGGTTGTTGAGGGTTCATCTATTATTGATACATCGGTTTTAACGGGAGAGTCTGTACCAAGAAGTGTTAGTACTGGAGATGAGATACTATCAGGTGTTGTAAATCTGAGTGGAGTGCTAACAATAAGAGTTACCAAACCGTTTAGGGAGTCTACTGTTTCGAAAATTCTTGAGCTTGTGGAAAAAGCAAAAAGAAGAAAGGCAAAAACTGAAAAATTCATAACAAAATTTGCACGTTACTATACACCCGCTGTAATAGTACTGGCTGTATGTATAGCTTCAGTTCCACCCATACTGTTCAATAAACCAGCATTTCCGTGGATATATAGGGCTCTGGTTTTACTTGTAATATCCTGTCCGTGCGCATTAGTTCTTTCCATTCCTCTCAGCTACTTTGCTGGCATCGGAAGACTTGCTAAGGAGGGAATTCTCGTTAAAGGTTCTAACTTCATAGATCTGCTGAACAACGCCAGAGTCGTTGCATTTGACAAAACTGGAACTCTTACTAAGGGTAAATTTAAGGTTGTTGAAGTGATCTCCAAGAACAGTTTCAGCACGGATGATGTCCTGATGTTTGCAGCCTTAGCGGAGCAAAATTCAAACCATCCGATAGCTATGGCAATAATTCAAGCTTGTAGCATCAGAGGTATTGAGGTTGAGAGATATGAAGTTGAAAGATGCGAGGAGATAGCCGGGATGGGCATAAAAGCAAAGATTGGCGAAAAGTCGATTGTAGTGGGAAGTGATGCAATTATGCATGCTGAAAGGATAGATCATGACACGTGCAGGATTGAAGGTACTATAGTTCATGTTGCTGTAGATGGAATCTATGCAGGCTACATAAAGGTGTCTGATGAATTAAAGGAAGGGGTAGAAGATGCCATTAAAGAATTGAAGATGCTCGGATGCAGAGTTGTTATGCTTACGGGAGATAGCAGAGAAGTTGCAGAAGTTGTGGCTGGTAAGCTTGGAATAGAGGATTTCCACGCTGAACTTATGCCAGTTGACAAAGTAAACACAATCAGAATTCTGAAAAAAGAGGGTACTACTGTATTTGCTGGAGATGGAATGAACGATGCACCAGTAATCGCTGAGGCAGACGTGGGGGTTGCAATGGGTGCTATGGGTAGTGATGCAGCAATAGAAACAGCTGACGTAGTGATAATGGATGACAAAATATCCAAGATTCCAAAATCTATACGGCTGTCAAGAAAAATTCAGAA
>QNXS01000073.1 GCA_003978865.1 Archaeoglobus sp.
ACCCGCTCCAGTGACTCCTACGGTGTCAAGCATAAGCCTTAAAGGAAATCTAACGCTATACAGCTATAACAGTTCAACTTATACGTATACGGGAACGCTTAATGCCACAGCTGTTGTTTACGGCAGTGCGCTGGGAAATGTTCCTGTGACCATAACACTCTCTGTTAGCTATTATAGAGGAGGAGGTAATAGTTCATTTCTCGTCACTTCCATACCTGTATACACAAACACTGTTTACACAAACAGTAAAGGAATTGCATCAATCAACAACGTAAGTGTTAAAATTCCTTTACTAACTACCATTACATACAAGTATGCATACACCCAACTGTCTGCAAGAGCAGGCTCAGTCACTGTAAGCTACATTAACACAACATCCATTGGTCGTACTGGTGGTGGTACGGTTTCAACAATAACAACACCTGCAACTATATATTATCCATAATACTTCAATAATACTTCAATTTCTTCAGATTTAGTTAATCTTTTAAATATAGCATGTCAAGAACAGTAACAAAAAAGTAAATATGTGATATATATAATTTAAGTATAGAAAATCTATAAATCAAAAAATTTTTTATAAATTAATCAACATCAATTCCCTTAAGCCACGGCATCATTTTTCTCAGTTCTTTTCCAACCTTCTCTATTAAATGCTCTTTTTCCATCTTTAACAGTTTATTGAATACTGGTCTATTTGCCTGATTCTCAAGAATCCATTCTCTCGCAAACTCTCCAGTCTGTATTTCCCTGAGGATTTTCTTCATTTCATTTCTAACACTCTCGTTTATTATTCTCTTCCCTCTTGTCATCCCGCCGTACTTTGCAGTGTCGCTGACGCTGTACCACATGGCATATATTCCGCCTTCATATATCAGGTCAACTATCAGCTTTAGCTCGTGCAGAGCTTCAAAGTAAGCGACTTCTGGTTGATAGCCAGCATCAACCATTGTTTCAAATGCTGCTTTTATCAACTCTGTAACACCACCGCAAAGATCGACCTGCTCCCCAAACAGGTCAGTTTCTGTCTCCTCTTTAAAAGTTGTTTCTATCACTCCAGCTCTTGTACAGCCTATACCTTTTGCATACGCAAGAGCTTTCTTTAAAGCATCGCCACTGTAATCCTGTTCAACTGCAACAAGAGCAGGGACACCTTTGCCCTCTGCATACATCCTTCTCACGAGGTGTCCCGGACTTTTTGGGGCAACCATTGTAACGTCAACGTATTCGGGAGGAACGATCTGATTGTAGTGAATGTTGAAGCCATGTGCAAACAGTATCATGTTTCCTTCGTCAAGACCTGATTTTACCTGCCTCTTAAAAATTTCAGGCTGTACAGTGTCAGGTACAAGCATAGCAATTATGTTTGCCTCATCCACAGCCTCACTGACTTTTTTAACCTTTAAACCCTCATTTTCAGCTTTTTTCCAGCTTTTACTCCCCTCATAAAGCCCAACTATAACTTCAACACCAGAATCTCTGAGATTTAAAGCATGTGCATGTCCCTGACTGCCATACCCGATTACTGCAACAACTCCATCTTTTATATACTTTAGATCTGCATCTCCATCGTAGTAAATCTTTGCCATACTACCACCAGTTCATTGGATGCAGCAGAAAATAAATACGTTCCGATAAAACTTTGAACTATGCTTTCAGAGCATAATATTAATGATTGCAGAACTCTTAGAGAAAAACTGATAGATCTGCTGACAGGAAATCCGGGAAAGTCTTTCACAGCAAAGGAGATATGCGAAATCCTTGATATTGAAAGTGAGGCTGAGGTCTATGCACTTATTAAACAGATTGCCAGAATTCTGAGGAGGAAGGGGGCAAAGGTTGCATTTTCCAAGCCTGTTTGCAGGAAATGCGGGTTTGTTATGTCAAAGATGGATGCGAGGAAATGCCCAAAATGCAGATCCGAATGGATTGAACCTGCAAAATTTGCAGTGTTGAGGTGAACCATGAACGCGGGAAGTGTATGCGTTCCTGCCAGCATAACATGCTTTTTCACTCCCGAAAAAAATGAAGATTTCTGTAAAACTGGGTCGTATGGTGTCGGAATTGCCCTGAGGGACGGTGCTAAAGCTGAATTTACGTACTCAAATTCCGCCAAGCTGACAATTGAAGGATGTAAGCTAAAAACAGTCGAACTTGGAATTGAGCTATTGAAATCAAGATTTCCCATCAGATACGGTACTCTGAATCTTGAGTCGAGTTACCCGATCGGATGTGGCTTGGGAATGAGCGCTGCTTTAACGTTATCAGCCCTCTTGGCTGTTGCTAAAACTTCAAATGTTTTGCAAATCGCGGATGTTGCCCATGAAGCTGAAATTAGAGCCTCTACAGGTCTTGGAGATGTTGTAACTCAAACTTTTGGTGGAGTTCTATGCAGGCTCAACGCTGCATGCCCTTCCAAGGCAGAAGTAAGAAGGATTGAACTTTTAAAAGAGGTTGAGATTCTCGTGCTTGGAAAACTGGACACAGAAGAAATGCTTAGAGAATATGATTTCTCGTCTGGAAAGAAGCACCTTAGAGATTTTATCAGAAATCCAACAGTTGAAAGTTTATTTTACCACTCCAAATCTTTTGCCAACGAGAGTGGTGTAATGGATGGAGAAATACTCGATATTGTTGAAGCGGTTGAGGCTAATGGAGGATTGGCTTCAATGGTTATGCTTGGCAAAGCTGTTTTTGCTGTAAATGGTTTTGAAGCTTTGAAAGAATTTGGAAGACCATTCAAAGCAAAGGTTGATAGAAATGGGCTTGTTAGAGGAGGCAGGTCTTTGTAAACTCTCTCAGAAAAACAGTTGCGTAACTACCTTTTGGCAGAGTGAACCTGAATTTCACAAAATCATCTTTTTCCATAAACTCAAATTCGGAGAATGGAATTTCTGCAAGTCTGTAACTACCTCTTGAAGAAAACTCTTTATATTCGTGTCTGAAATCTTTAAGAGATATGCCGTCGTTATCCAGCAATTCTTCCACGACTTCCTTTGCCCAGCCTTTCAGTCTGCTTTCGTATCCGGGTAGGGGAAGAGCAAGAGCACATCTTTTCAGATCTCTGAGAAGGGCAATTCTTTTCATTCTCCATTCCACAGGATAGTAATCGTTTTCAACGACCATTACCCCACTATCCGGATGAAAGAATCCAGTATAATCATCCTTTTCAATTGTTTTTAGGTCTTCGAATTCCCTTAATCTCGCACTGAGAGTTCTGTTGAAAATGTACGATTGGTATGCGTGAACGAACATTAACTTAAGGTTTTTTGGCAGCATGAGCAGAGCCTGTTCTTCGGTTTTTCCCTCTCTGAGTGCCTGTAGCAGATTTCTCTCATATCTCAAATATGCCGGAAATTCTCTCAAACCAAGTACGGGATTCCTGCTTTCCCAGAGTTCTTCTCTTATACTTCTTACTTCAGGATTTTCATCCTTAAATGGCATTGCAACGTAAATCCAGAAAGCCTCTTTGTAATTTCTTCTTAAAATTTCCAGTCCAACTTTGTGTGTTACAAATCTCATAGTCCCAAATCTCTGAAGTCCAAAAAAGTTTGGACACCCTCTCTCTTCAAGTTCTTTAAGTGTTCTTTGGATTAAATCTCCATCCATTGCACTTCTTACGATGATGTCAAACCTGTTCCCCAGCAGGTCTCCCAATCCTATTCTGTTTTTTGACTTGCCGAGTACATCAATTTCAACATCTTTAATCCTAATCTTTTTCAGTTTTTCAATCTGTTCATCACTCAAACCGTAAATGCTAAAATACTGTATGCTGACTGACCTCTTGTCCTTGGTTCCAGCGTATTCTATCCTTCTCTGACTTATTTTGAGCTTTTTCGCTATAACCCTGACCAAGTTTAGCGTATCCCAGTTTACTTTCTTGATCCTTACTACAGTAAAATTTCCTTCGTCCAGATTTAGTTTGGTCAACTCCTCAACTGTGAAATCCTCAGGTTTTTCCTTTATTTTCCCTCCAATTCCCGGAGTTGAACTGGCATAAACTTCAATACCGACATCTCTTTCCACAGAGTACTTTGATTCAAGCATTGTACTATCTAAGTTATTAACTCATAAAATATTTAGCCCGCAAAAAACTTGGAACAGTCATGAACAGGACTGCTATTATAGTAGCAATTGCAGCTGTACTCGCCGGTGTTGTGTTTGTGGCTTACAAGTTCGGATTTATGCTTCTCATCAGAATAACACTTGGTGCAGGTTTTGCCCTGTTAGCCTTGGTAATGATAATCCTGACAGGAATACTAATCTATGCCAAGTCAAAGTATTTCTTGCTGTCCTTGATTTTTTCTTTTCTTGCTCTGTATGCTGTCTACTACTGCTATTTGTGGCAGCCATTCAAAGTTCTTGCAGTTATTGCAGTATATGGTATATCCCTAATACTCGGTGTTTGGTGGTTATCCGAGCCGGATATGGGATTTTGGGAGAGAATCAAAAGTGCCAGATCGCTTGAGATGAATAAAAACTACAGGGCGGCGGCAAGAAAGTATGAGAAAGCTGGGAATTATGAGAAGGCTGCGGAGTGCTACAGTAAATCCAAAATGAAAGAGAGTGCAGCTTGGTGCTACGAGAAGGCTGGGAATTATGAGAAGGCTGCAAAAATTTATGAAGAGCTTGCTGAAGAGCGAAAAGAAAGTTACTACTGGAAGGAGGCAAGTGAACACTACATAAAAGCTGGAAGAAGAAGTGATGCTGCAAGATGTTTGGCAAAGTATGCTGAAGAAGAACCTATGTACTGGGAAGATGTGGCAAAAATCTATGAAGAAATTGGAGAAAAAGATAAAGCAGAGGAAAGCTGGAAAAATGCCCTTGAGTACTATAAGAATGAAGCTGAAGAAGAAGGCGTTTTCTGGGAAGATGTGGCAAAAATTCAGGAGAAATTAGGTGAGATGGAGAAAGCAAAGGAGAGCTGGAAGAAGTATCTTGAATACTGCTTAAACGAAGCCAAAAAAGATGGGGCTTGGTGGAAGCACGTTGCTGAAGCTTATGAAAAACTTGGAGACATAAAAGAGGCTGAAAAAGCAAGAAAAATGATGGCTAAATCTTAATTCTTTTTGCCTGTTCTTCTGCGATTTCTCCAATAATCGGTAATTTAAATCTATCTCCCTGATAGGCTTTGATCATGCACACTATCCACACTATGAAAGTCAATATCTTAATTAGACTAACTAAAAACACATCAATAAACGGAACGAACATAAAGAATAATGCAACCACCCAATTAGCTATCCATAGTGTACCGAACGCTATTATTGATTGCATTGCGTGAAATTTAACAAACTCACTATCTTTTTCCAGAATAAAGAAAATTATGCCTGTTATAAGTCCAAAAAGATAGCACAAAGCTCCAGCAATATTTTCATCAAGTCCAGTAGACGATTTCATATCATAAGTTTATAAATCTTATACCTTTATTTAATTTTTTCGATAACCGCCACCTTTTTAAGGAAAGGAATTTCGATGATAGCATTCAATACGTAACCAGAATGTAAGAATATAATTTTATATTTTAAGAATTAATATTCTTGATATTCTTAGAAGCATTTAACTGTTAAAAAATATAAACTAAACAAACTCTTCTAAAATTGGCATATCTACAATATATTTCTCATATTTCTCTAACCCTAACTCTCCACAGCGATTCTATGTGCGTTGCCAATTTCGGGTTTCTA
>QNXS01000010.1 GCA_003978865.1 Archaeoglobus sp.
TACACAAAGCAAAGGTAAAACTTAAATTTCCAACAGGTTAAACGTTCAGAGGTGTAAATATGAACATTTCAAAAGATAAACAGATAGCTTTAATTTTGATCGCTATAACTATAGCTATAGTTTATGTTACCAGACCCGTGTGGCATCCATTTTTCATGTTATTTTATGTAAATCCTGCATTAACAGAATCGCTGATATTAGCCCTTGTTTGTGTAATTCTTCTCTCGAAGTTTAACATTATTCCCACAGCTACAAAAAACGGGACACTTTTCTTCATTCTGTTTTTTGCTTTAATTGTGGTTCTTCTACCATTGCAACAGTTTTACACACCGGTTTACTTAAGCCATCACTTGAACTGCGATAGGGTTTCAGTGTTACCTGAAATAGACCCTGCTGTTGTCAGAATAGTCCCGAAAGTTGTGGGAGACAAGTACGCAATGGACGCTCTGCAGTTTCCTAGGTACACTGTGAGTACTGGGTCAATAGTCTTCATAAATAAAACGCCGTACTGGGGTTACGGATTAATACCTGAAGGTCTTGTAAATTCATTTATTCTAAAAGATAGGGGAGCAATATACGTGGATATGTCAGCCTTTGGAAAGAGAACAAAAATAGTAGAAAAATATTTTAAAGTTGGAGTAGGAATGTATATAACGAGTAACTATCTCTGGCAGATATACGATAGAAAGTACACAGTGGACTGCGGTAATCCGTACTTTGTACCCTACAAAAATTCGCTGTACATAGCAGTTCCGCTTGTTGGGTATGATCTTCACTTCAGTTTTCCTGTTTTCTATACAACACCTAAGTGGGAGGGTATTGCATTGATTGCATCAAATGGGAGTATAACTTTTCTTACGCCAAAACAGGCTGAGAAGTGTGAAGTGCTTAAAGGACAGAAACTTTTCCCTGCAGATTTGGCAAGAATGTACGTTGATTCTTTCAATTACATTCATGGAATACTTAATGTTCTGCTCTATCACAAAGACCAGTTTGAGATTGCCGATGTTCCGGGACAGGCGAACGAGCAGCCTTTCCTTGTAGCAACAAACCAAGGACTGAAATGGATAATTGCGTGCGAGCCATACGGACAATCATACGGCATATTTAGGATATATATTGTGGATGCGAGAGACGGTAGCATACAGCTCTACCAGCCATCAAGTACTAAGGCTTTAATAGGTCCCGTTAGGGCTGTGGACTACGTCAAACAGGCAATGCCCAGGGTTGACTGGCAGACGATGAGGGCTGTTGAACCCTGTGATCGTGAATGGAACTCTTTACTGGCAGGTACGAGTTATCCCATCCGATGCGTCAGGTATAGCATACGTGACGATGGTCAATGCCGAAAATCCAAATAACGTCATCATTTTGAGAACGTATACTCAGGTAAAGAACTTTCTTGAAGGAATTACTGTTAAGAGCAAACACTTTGAAGAAAATGTCAAATACTATATAATCATTAAAAGAAACGAAAAAATTATAAACAAAATACCTTTAACAGGAAACGAAAGCATTGAAATAGTGCCTGTCTCGAGACAGAATTCAATCCAGAATTCAAGCCAGCCTGTATGAGCTCTGGAGGTTATGCATAACAGAACGAAGAGGAATTACTACACTACCTCCATTGTATTTCACTATTTCAGCTTCAATACCATACACTGACTGTATAATACTTTCATTCAGCACTTTGTGAGGGTTACCTTTTGCGTACACTTTTCCACCGCTAAGAACTATCAATTCATCCGCATACTTTGCTGCAAGATTTAGGTCATGCAGAACAATTAAAGTTGTAACTTTCTTCTCCTCTGTAATGTTTTTTATTAAATCCAAAATTTCAAGCTTGTTTCTGATGTCAAGATTTGATACCGGTTCATCAAGAAGTAAGACTTCTGGCTCTCTTACCAGTGCCTGAGCTACAAGTACGACCTGCCTTTCCCCACCACTAAGCTGATTTGCATACTTCTTTGCATGCACTTTAATTCCCAGTTCTTCCATAGTCTTCGTAGTTATTCTGATATCTTCCTCGCTCAGCTTCCACGTGAGATGTGGAACCCTGCCTAAGAGTACGACTTCGAAAACCGTAAGAATTCCGGGAACGACATTCTCCTGAGGTAAGTAGCTTACAAACTTGGAAATATACTCCCTTCTCATTCTGGATAGCCTGTTGTTGTTGAAGAACACATCTCCCGAGTTAGGCGGAATAATTCCTGCAAGTGTTTTAAGCAGTGTTGTTTTTCCAGCTCCATTTGGCCCTATCACTACAGTTACCTCACCAGGCTTGGCAACAAAACTTACATTGCTTAGTACGCACCTGTTACCGTAGTAAATGCTTAAACCATCAGCTTTTATTGTTACTACCATATCTGCTTCCTCCCCCTGATAACCAGAAAAAGAAAGAACGGAACACCAATCATTGATGTGATTATACCAATTGGAAATATCGCTCCGGGAATTATAACCTTGCTAACTATTGCCCCGGCAGAAAGTACGGTTGCTCCGCAAAGTATAGAACCAAAAATTAGAAACCTGTGGTCTTCACCAATTAGAATTCTTGCTATGTGTGGTGCAACCAAACCAACGAATGCGATTATACCTGTAAAACACACAGCAACTGAAGTTAACAGTGAAACATAAAACAGGATCTCAATTCTCAAATTTTTTACATTTATGCCTAAGGATTCAGCTTTTTCATCACCAAGCCTTAAAGCGGTAATCTTCCATGATCTAAAAAGCAGTAGAATTGACACTACTGTCAGTACAGTAAAAACAACTTGTGACTTGAGCAGTGTAGCTTTTGTCAAACTTCCGAAAAGCCAGAATACTATTGCCTGAAGGGTTTCCTCACTTGCAAAGAATTCCAGCAGGGCAAGCATGGAGTGGAATAGAAATGCAATTGCTATTCCCCCAAGCACTAACGTCTCACTTGTAAAATCCCTAATCCTGCCGATAAACATTATCAGCATACAGGTTAAAAATGCAAAAAAGAAGGCGTTTGCGGGAACAATAAATTCAACTGGAACTGCAGGTAAAACTCTCAGCCCCAGAACGTACGCAACAGCAGCACCAAAACCTGCTCCAGCAGACACTCCGAGCGTGTATGGGCTTGCTAATGGATTGTTGAGTATCGTTTGCATTTCCAGACCCGCCAAACCTAAGGCACCGCCAATCATAACTGCCATGAGAGTCCATGGAAGTCTGCAATCCCACACAACAACATGTACAGTTTTATTGTGTGTATATACAATGTTTATCAAAATCTCGTTGAGACTAATCTTCATCGGACCTGTTATCATGTTCAGAAGTGCAAGTATAAGACACAAAATTAAAAATATTATAATAATTTTTATTCTTCTATACAATATTTCCCGATATACGTCCATTCAGCCTCCTCCCAAACCTGCTGCCCAGACACCATGCAGAGGCATGGGCATAAACTTACTGTAGAATGCCCGGAGGTCTTCACTCGGATTCAAATTTTTGAAAATCTCTGGATGTAGCCACTTTGCCATGTATTCCAGACAGACAAACTCGAAAAGATGACCGTGTGATAATCCGTGGTGAATTATGTAAACCCTTTTGCTTTTGATTGCATTTATGTCATTCCATCCCTGCCTGCTAATCAGTGACCTGAGTACTTCTTTTGCAGGAGTTGAATTTCTGACTGTATAGCCTATTACAACTTTCTGACCTGAGGGAAAGTTGTTGTTGCACGTAAATACAATAACATCGGGATTCATCTTTAAAACGTATTCGGGATTTATATCTCCGCTAAAGCCCGGAATGACATTTGCAGCTATATTTTCTCCTCCAGCTAAATCTATCCAGAAGTTGTACATACCCTTTTTACCGTAAACTCTCCACTTCGACCATGTGGCAAAAACAACGACCTTTGGTCTGTGTTTTATATTCTTGGTTTTTTCAACAACTTCTTTTATATGGTTTTCAAAGAATTTCACAACTTCTTGAGCTCTGTTTTCTCTATTTAGGATTTTACCCAGTATCACTGCACTTTTGTTTACTTCTTCGAACAGTTTTGTAACGTTATCTGTATGCGGAAAGAAATCTGTAAACACCACTGGAATGCCAGCATCGCCAAGCTTTTTGATGTCCTCTGACATGTACTTGTACATTGATCTGTCTGCAATCACAACATCTGGTTTAAGCTTTATAACTTCTTCAACTTGGAAAGTTTTACCGGGCTGTCCAACATCTGGAAGTTTTGCTATTTCGGGATGATACTCCTTCCAAGCCTGCCACCAATCCGGTCTGTACATCTTGTATCTCCATGCGTTAATACCAACAAGCTTCCTTAGCGAATCGTTCCCGCCAATTGCTGCATAGTCTTCAAGCCCGTAAAGCAGTACTATTTTTTTGACTGGTGTTTTTATGTGGATTTTTCTCCCAAGAGCGTCTGTAACCGTTATTGTCTTCTCACTTTGCTTGCTCTTAATTTGGGTACATCCACACAGCACCCCGCACAGCAGTATAAAAACACATAAAATCAGAACAACCCTCCTCAAAATTTACACCTCCTTAAAAGCTTCCAAGATGAAGTATGATTTTGAACTCCATGCAAGCCTGTGAAAAAATGATTTCTCGACTATAATCTTCCTTAACCAGCTTAAGTCGTGCATGTACACTCTCTTGAAACCTGCATCTCTAATCATGTTTGCATAAGAGCTAACTGACAACTCCCTTAAAGGCGATTTTAAAGGATACCGTTTCCAGGGGTTTCTTCTTTCAGTTACCGCAATTCCAAGTTTCCCTATGAATGATTTTATTTTTAAAGTTGCACTACTATTCCATGTACCATCAATTATAACAGCCTTTCCACCATTTTTTATAACCCTGTAACATTCGGATAAAGCTTTATCCGGGTTCGGTAGTGTCCAGAATACATGGCGACATATTGTTGCATCAAAGGAATTATCAGCAAAGGGTAAATTTTCTGCATCTCCGAGATTGAACGAAATTTTTGAGTTTTTACTCTTTGATTTCGCTATTTTTAGCATACCGCTGGAAATGTCAATACCGACTACTTCATGACCGAGTTCTGCAAGAAGCACAGCCAGAAATCCAGTTCCAGTTCCAATGTCCAGTATTCTGCTCTCCTTTTTGAATATACTGGATAAAATTTGCTTCCAGACTTCAGGCATGCCGGTGTGACTGGGTGAATTGTCGTAACTCTCACTCCTCTTGTCCCAGTACCGGGCAACGTCTATCTTAACTTCCACGTGGTTTGTTAACATGTAGTATTAAAAAAGCTTTTCGTTTTAATAATATTTAGCCGATTCTGTAGAAGCCATTCTAAGTAAAATGCAGATTAGTAACA
The DNA here is from genome assembly GCA_003978865.1 of Archaeoglobus sp. Lineage (GTDB taxonomy): Archaea > Halobacteriota > Archaeoglobi > Archaeoglobales > Archaeoglobaceae > WAPX01. The sequence continues at coordinate 5,336 of QNXS01000010.1, forward strand.
CCGTTTTGTACTCTTGAGAAACCTTAAATACATCGTTAAATTAAACTGTTTTTTGATTATGTGGTGATAACAATGATCAGTTTAACAAAGCCAGTAACCCCGTCAAGCAGGTCAACTGGTATAGACATTCTGGATAAGAAGTTGGATGGTGGACTGCCTGAAGGTAGTCTTGTTTGTATATATGCTAATCCTATAAGTATGCCAGAAGCATTTCTTTATCAATTCGCTACTGTAGTTAAGACTTTTTATTTTATAACATCAAGACCTGCCAAATTTGTAAAAGAAAATATAGAAAATATGGGTCTTTCTGCTGATAAAATAGAATTTATAGATGTATTCACCCAATACTATATGAACGAATACGGACAGTTTGTAATAGTAGATAGGTATAGAGACAAGGATATTTTTGACTTCATAGATCACCACCTTAATAGAATTCAGGAGAACAAGGGTAAATTCAATGTTATATTCGACTCAATTTCTTTTTTTCTTAAACTTGATGTACCGTTAGGACTGAAGGAGTGGCTAATAAATAAACTGTACATTCAGTCCAAACAAACAAACAACGTTTACTACATATATCTGATGAAGAACGTCCACCCTATAGATATAGTTAACATGGTCTTGGATGTGAGTGACGTTGTATTTGACATAGACACCGAGAGAGTTGGAGATAGAATGAGCAGCAGACTGGCAATTCCCAAGATCAGAGACAAAACTCCGATGCTCGAAACATTCAAGTTTTACATAAGTGAAGGTGTGCAGATAGACACATCGAGGGATATAGCCTGAAGTATCACATCATCATCAGCTGAACGACAGATATATTACTAAATTTTTCGAGATAACATTTAAATGGGACATGGGCTTGAAATTAGAGGAAAAAACGGTGATTTAAGAGGAGAAGTTCTAAGAGTGATCGGTTTATTAGTTAGTGTTACACTTTTGGGTACGGTTGGTTACCATTTATTGGAAGGTTGGAGCTGGTTTGATTGCCTGTATATGACTATAATTACCATAACAACAACAGGTTATAGGGAAGTGGGTAAACTTACTGTAGCTGGAAAAGTTCTTTCCATGTTTCTCATGATATTTGGTGTTGCCACATTCCTATATTCAGTTGATGCCATACTTCCTATTCTTCTTGAAAAAAGAA
>QNXS01000021.1 GCA_003978865.1 Archaeoglobus sp.
AAAGTGTTCGGCGTAGTTCTTGTGTTCACCACATGGACATGGTATTCTGCTTAGAGGCATTCCAACGTACTTATCGTATTCCGCAGGCAGGAAAGGGTATCTTTTTCTGAGTGGGTCAAACGTATCTGCTATGTATATTATCTTGACTTTACCGCCCCTATCTTCTAAGGCTCTTCTGACAGCATCTGCAGTTAGCATCTCCCTCAGGTTACCGAGATGTATGTGGCCTGAAGGAGTTATTCCCGTTGCTATTCTATGTTTATCCCCCCTTCTAAGAAGTTCCTCCGCTACTTTGTCAGCCCAGTGCATTTGTATCCCTCCAGACCTTTTGAAATGTCTCGTATGCCAACTCAATTTCTTCTTTTTCAATTATGAGGGGTGGAACAAACCTGAGAGTTTTTTCAGATGTTGCATTCACAAGCAAATAATTCCTTAGAGCATTCTTAACAAAATCAAACGCCCTATCACACTCTGCTGCAAGCATCAGCCCCATTCCTCTCGCATTTCCAAAAACATCGTAAAGATAATCTTTGAGAAGTTCTCCCATTTTCTTGGAGTTATTTACAAGTTTTTCCTTTTCTATTACATCAATTGTTGCGAGGGCAGCCGAGCATGCAAGCGGATTTCCACCAAAAGTTGATGCATGATCTCCAAATTCAACACCTTTGGCAACTTCCTCTTTAACAGCAATTCCACCAATTGGAAAACCGGAGCCCATACCTTTTGCCATGGCCATGATGTCTGGCTCCAAATCAAAGCAATCTTTTGCAAACCACTCTCCTGTCCTTCCAAATCCGGTTTGAACTTCGTCAAAGATAACCAAATACTCGTACCTGTCTTTTAGCTCAAATATTGCGTTGAGGAAATCCTCATTTGCAGGGTTTATACCTCCCTCACCCTGAATTGGTTCAACGATAACAGCTGCTGTTTCGCCGTCAACTTTCCTCTTCAAGCTTTCCACACTGTTGAACTCAGCAAATTCTACAGGTTCAATTAATGGCGTAAACGGTTTTCGGTATATATCTTTCCATGTTACAGATAGAGCCCCCATAGTTCTTCCGTGAAACGAACCGGTAAATGCTACAAACTTCTTTCTTTTGGTTACTTTTCTTGCCACCTTCAGGGAAGCTTCAACTGCCTCTGTACCACTGTTGCAGAAGAAAAATCGATCCATTTTTGTAACTTCTCTGAGTTTTTCAGCCAGCTCTATTTGAGGTACTGTGTAATATAAGTTTGAAGTATGTATGAGTTTTTCAACCTGAGATTTTATTTTTTCAACAAGTTTGGGATGACAGTGTCCAAGTACGCAAACAGCTATACCGGCAACTAAGTCAAGGTAACGATTGCCCTCAACATCATAAAGATAACACCCCTCACCCCTCTCAAAAACAACTGGCTGTCTGCGATAAAACTGAATGTGAACCGATTTTTCTTCTTCAATCCACTTCTGAGTAATTTTTTTGTTTGACTGGGCATGATCGGGTGTTTTCATGAGGTAAAAAAGGTTTCCGAAGTTATTTAAATTTTTATTTAGTCCACAGTAGGAACGAATCTTTTGTCTCGGTAAAAACCCGGCAAGCTTTTATAATTCATGTGTGTGGCTGTAATGATGCTAACTTTGGATAAATTCATAATTCCGGAAAACACAAAGTTTGAAGAAGGTAGCATAGTTGTGGATGGAGATGCAATTATCTGCCCCGGCTCATCCATAAGTTACGGAATAACTGCGAGGAAAGTAATTATAGGGGAGAAAGTTAGAATTGAAGGGGATGTGGTTGGTGAAGAAGTTAGAATTGATTCATGGTGTACAGTTAAAGGTAACGTTGTCAGCAAAGGAGAAACATACATAGCAGACTTTGTGAATGTTGAAGGAAAACTTACAGTTTTTGGAGATCTGGATATAGGAAGGAATGTAAAAATAAAGGAAGGTTTTGAGGCAAGAGGTTTAATAACGATTCAGGATCCCCTGCCCGTTATTATCTTTGTATTCTTTTACTTACTTGAATTGCTGAGACTGGGAAAACTTGAGGAAGCTGAAAAACTCTTTGAAGAACTCGAAGATGAAGATATTAAAAATCCACTTGTAATTCCGGAAAATACCGTGATAAACCTAAACAAAATACAAACTGAAGCTAATATAGTCATAACTAAAAGCAGAGTTCTTGGAAACATAAGGGCGAAGCGTGCTGAAATTGAAGACAGTGATGTATTTGGAAGTGTCAGATGCAAGAGCTTAGAAGATTGTGAGGAGTCTGGAGTGATATTAATAAAAAACAGCAAGGTTCACGGTGCGGTTGAAGGTAAAGTTGTAATCGTTCTCAGAGGTAGCGAGGTTGTGGGCAAAATTGATGCTGAAAATGTATACGTTGAGGAGGATTGTGTTGTTGAGGGAACGATTACCGGAAAAGCCGGAGTGATAATTAAACCCGCAATAAACGTACAGGAAATTCTTAATAATCTAAGGAGTTTGAATGAGAAACGCGATAAGCGCTCTGAAGGTTTGAAGCCTACGGAAGTTGATGGATTAAACAAACAGTTCGCGGAAGATACAAAAATTACTGAAAAGTTGAAGAAAGATCCGTTCAGATTTGATAGACCTGATAGAATACCCACACTGAAAGAATCATTTAAAATACATTCAGAAAAGTTTATCGAAGAGTCTGCTAAGGATGCAGAGAGTCAGGATAGATTAAAAAAGTATAACAAAAAATAAAGGTGAAAGTTGTGATAGAATGGGATAGAGATAAGTTCAGAAAGATGTTTCCTAACCTGTATCAGGAGATCGAGAACTTACCAACTGTTATTAATCATCTTGAAAGATGTGAAGATCTTAAAGAGGCAATTGAAATTATAGATTATTTTGAGAAGAAAGGAGAAATAACTCATGAATATGCATGCTACCTTAAAAGAAACTTAAATCTGCTTGGCATTCTTGGAACGAGAAAAAAAGGAGATTATGAGAGAGACGGATTGGGATAGGTGTTCATCATGATCGAAATAGGAGTTGCCGGTAAACCAAACGCCGGAAAGTCAACTTTTTTCAAAGCAGCAACAATGACTGATGTCGAAATAGCAAACTACCCATTTACGACAATAAAGCCAAACATCGGGATAGCGTACGTTAGAGTGAAATGTGTCTGTCAGGAATTGGGAGTTAAATGTAAAGAATGCGTGGATGGTTGGAGGTTTATACCTGTAAAGCTTATAGATATAGCCGGGCTTGTTCCGGGAGCTCATGCTGGTAGAGGGCTGGGAAATGAATTTTTGGACAATTTAAGGCAGAGTGAGGGTATAATTCAGGTTGTGGATGCTTCTGGTTCTACAGATGAAGATGGAAACGAAGTTGGTATCGGAGAATACAATCCATGTAAAGATGTAGAATTTTTACATGAAGAACTTGACATGTGGATTTTTGGCATTTTGAAGAGAAACTGGGATAGAAATCTGAGAAGAATAACTATGGAAAAAAAAGATCCTGTGAAGTTTCTAACTGAACAGCTCGCCGGTCTTGGCTTTGAAGAGTATCATGTTAAAGAAGCTATAAGAGCTGTTGGGACGGACTTGAGTAGTTATGGGGAGAGTGAGTTAAAAAGATTTGCAGGAGAGCTCAGAAAGAGAAGAATGAAAATGGTTGTGGCAGCAAACAAAGCTGATAAAGCTCCTGAAGAACTAATAAGCAAACTCATAGAAGAATACAATGCTATTCCAACTTCAGCAGCTTTTGAGCTGATTTTAAGAGTTGCTGCAAAAAATGGTTACATAAAGTATCTTCCGGGGGACAGTGATTTTGAGATTCTGAAACCTCTTAACGAGAAACAAGAGAAAGCATTAAAAGTTGTAAGGGATTTTTTAAAAAAGTTTGGAAGTACTGGGATTCAAAATGTTATAAACAAAATAGTATTCGATGTTCTGGACTATATAGTTGTTTATCCCGTTGAGGATGAAAACAAGTACACGGACACGAAGGGAAACGTCTTGCCAGATGCAATTCTTGTTAAAAGGGGAACAACAGCCAAGGATTTGGCATACATGATACACACTGAAATCGGGGAAAGCTTCATCTACGCAGTTGATGCAAAGAAGAAGATGAGAATTGGTGATGATTACGTTCTGGAAAACAACGACGTTATAAAAATAGTTAGCGCAGCAAGGTGATTTGACGAAACTCATGCACCCGGCGATAATCCAACTCAGAGGAAGGTATGCCGATATTTTTGAGGATGTTATGAAACTAATTGAAAAATACTGCGGAGATTTTCGGGTTGAGAGAGTTAGAGGGGGAGTGGATGTATTCATTTCAGACGTCAACGATGCAAGAAAAACAATTTCAAAAATTCAAAAGCTAAAAAAAGCTGAAATTAAGATGAGTACAAAGTATGCAGGTCTAAGAAGGGGAAGGGTGAGGGTTTTATTTGTTTACTGTTTGAGATTTTAATTTTCTAAAAGTTTAAAATTAAAAAACTGAAGCCAAGTATTTGACTGCGTTTAGAATTTCTCCTGCTATCTGGTAGCGCGGATCTTTTTTGGAGTAAAGTTTTTCTATTAAATTCTTTCCTTTTTCAGCAGAAGCAACGGCTTCATCCTTTTTACCGCATCCTGCAAGAACTAAGGCTTCAATAAGCTCTCTAAAAGCAATCAATCTATCACTGTTGCATTCAACATCAACTGCCAAAATTTTCTCGGCATCACCTATTCTACCAAGGGAGATAAGAAGAGAGGCAAGTTGCAGAGTGCTGAGCATATAATTACATTCATCTTCCTCTTTCCAGATCTCTCTTATCCTATCAAGCAGATCAACTGCTTTTTCAATTTCACCTTTTTTTAGCAGAGATATACAAGCATCCTGCAAAGCTCTACTCATACCTTCCGCATCACCAACCACGCTAAATAATTCGAAAGCTTTGAGAGCCTTATCAACAGCTTCATCTATATCTCCTTTCTTCATCAATATTCTTGCAAAAAGTTCGTAGCTACTTGCTTTAAGCCAAGAACTTCTGCACTCCTCAGCAAACTGCATACATTCTTTTAGAGCTTCCTCAGCTTTGCTAATCTTTCCCCTCTCTATATGAAGCATAGCTATACAGTATAAAGTTTTTCCAACACCAAGCCTATCTTCGGCTTTTCTGAACAGTCTCAAACACTCGTAGAATTTGCTTGCAGCATTCACACTTTTGCCCATGTTGCATTCAAGTTTCCCTATTTCAAGCAAAACTTCTGCCCTTTCATGAACATCTTTTATTTTTGGCAGGTAGTACTCTAACGTATTTTTTTTCTTTTCAAGTTCTGAATAGGGTCTAAGCTCGTTGATAAACCAGAGTAAGTCAAGTATCTTGAGAGACAAAACTTTCAATCTGTTGTTTGC
>QNXS01000048.1 GCA_003978865.1 Archaeoglobus sp.
AAAGCACTTATGACTTCTCACGATTCAGAACACGTAAGTAGGGTCATTGCATTAGCAAAGTATATAGCAGAAAAAGAGGGTGCAGATGTTGAAGTTGTGGTTAAAGCTGCTGAATTACACGATATTGCAAGAAATGAGAAAAATCATGCATTAAAAGGAGCAGAAATAGCAAGAAGGATGTTTACCGATTCTGAATTTGCAGAGAAGGTTGCTCACTGTATAGAATCTCACTCGTTTTCATCTGGAATTAAACCAAAAACACTTGAAGCTAAGATTTTGAGTGACGCAGATAAAATCGACGCTATGGGTGCAATAGGCATAGCAAGAGCTTTTATGTATAGCGGTGAGAGGGGAAGGGGTATAGAAGATACAATAAAGCACTTTGAGGATAAATTATTGAAATTGATAACTCAAATTCACACAGAAACAGCCATGAAGATAGCCATGGACAGACACAATTTTATGCTCGAATTCTATGAAAAATTAAAGGAGGAACTCAAATTTATTTCAAGTTTGAAATCTCAGTAACCAAGCAAAAACGTGAACACTATATACGTCAGCATAACAAGAATTAAAACGTGTTTCAATCCTGCTCTTAACTCTCCTTCACCCATCAGCCCAGCTATTAACCCACTTACAGTACCGTTTATTATAGAGGTATGGTAAAAAAGGCGAGTCATCTCATTTAAATTTGGAACTCTAAACTGGATGTAAGAAGAACCAAGATTTGGTATATGCATTTTAGAGAAAACTTGAATGAAGTTGGAAGTGAGTATGTATATCGTAAAAAGAAAGACTCCAAAAGTCATATATATCACAACAATATAAACAAACATTTCATTTTTCATTCTGTTTTTTTGCTCCAAGTACAGTTGAGCGTCGTTTGCTGCCGTATATAAGGCATCCTTTACAGTGCCAGCAGCTTCCATTGCCTTAAGAAGAATAGATGTAACTTTCGTAACAGTCATACTGCTGACTCTTCTCTCAAACCTCTTGAGTGCATCACTGAGAAGCATACCCCACTCAAGATCTTTTCTTATAAGTTGTATTTCGGAAGTCAAAGCTCCTAAGTTGGATGCTGATAGAACTCTTATAGCAGAAACTATATTCAAACCGCTTTCGTTCAGACTTGCAAGCTGTTTTAGGAAATCTGGAATATGTTCTTCTATTTTCTTTATTCTCTTATTTCTGATTTCAACAAGTATTGAATACGGAGTAACTGTTATCAGCAAGAACAATACAAAAATTGTTTCGTATTTTTGTCTGTAAAAAAGAGGTAAACTCAGAAAGAAAGCAGGTAAGGTTATATAGAATGAGTATTCTGGTCTGTATATAAATATTTTGAGGTCTCCTAAAACTGTCTTTATCTGTCTTACAAGTTCATAGTACATTTTCAAAAATTTTCCGGGGTATGTAAAACCTGGTGCTCTACCTGTGCAAACTCTTGCAGAAAGTCTGCTTTTCCTGAATTTTTCTCCAGTCCATTTAACTTCATATTCGGACATCATAGACGACAGAAGCCATATAAACATGAGACCGCCAACAGGCATGTATATATAGATTATTAGTTTCATTAATTCTATGGAGTATCCTTCCATCATACCCATTACAACAAATATTATCATAAGAAAAAGTGGAGCAACTACAAGAGCCGAAACATAAACTTCTGCAAGAATCCCGAGACTGTTAAGAAACAGTTCCTGATATTTTTCTTTCTCGTTCATTAGGTGTTGAGATTTAAAGTCCAGAAATTCACTCAGCTTTCCACTTCCTTCTATAACACTTATCATGTCATCTAAAAAATCAGAGAACTTCTGGGATGGTGATGTTGAAGCGACATATCTAATTGCCGAGCTTAAATTTTCGTGAAATACCTTTACCCTGTTAACTATAATTCTAAATTCCTTGCCAACTTCTCCGGTAACTGTTACTTCATCTGCAACTATCTGAAACATTTCTATAATTGGGATACCTCCTCTTGCCATTCCGAGCATCATGTTAACTACGTGTGGAAATATCACCTCTATCTGACCCCTTCTATGTGAAGCATACATCTTAGGATATACAAGAATCATGTATCTTATAATAAGAAACATTATCAAAGATGTTAGAAATGCAGATACAATCGATGCGAGCAAAATTGACAAGTTGTGTGTGATGTTTAGAGTTACTGGAAAGTAAGTATACACATGCTGGTGAATTTTGTTCATATAAATTGAATAAGCAACTTCTCCAAAAAAGTAGCCAAAAATGAAAAATACAGGTACAAATAAAAGTGGATAAAATAAAGAAATTGCAAGGTACTTTGGAACTGTAACCGGATACCTGCACCCTCTTAGTGCCTTCTCAAGATCTGCATATTTTTCCGGGTTTTTTCTGTACTTTTTTCTGTAGTACTTAACAAGAGATAACGGTACGTAAACTCTTAGAATTTCTCTGTTAAACTCTTCTGCTTTAAAAACACTATATAACCTTTCAAAAAAACTTGCTGGCTTTTCTTTCTTTTTCTTTATTTCTTCCAAACCCTTTCTTGCCCTTCTAATCTCCCTCTCTTTTTTCAACTCGTAAATGTAATTTCTAACATCATCAAAATTACTTTTTAAATAATCAATAATATTTCTCTTTGATGTATATTCCCCAGTTATAATTTTTAATTTTTCCCCTTCTTCGAGAATTGAGTTTAACTTTATTCTGATTTCCTCAAGTTTTTCAATACCCATCCAATATTCTTACAAATTTGGTTGGAGATATATTTTACGAAATATCAATGATGTTAACAAATCTGGATTACCATCTCTGCCAGCTCAGTAAACTGCTTTACAAGCTTTGATTTTAAGTATTTTCTGTTCCAGATTTCTGGGAACTTTTTAACACCTGAGTTAATAGGAATTCTGTAAATAACGTTTTCGAGCTCAGAATCTCTCCTTTTTTTATACTTGTTTATAATATATCCTGAGATTTTAATGCCGCTAACTTCAAATATTTTGGATATTTTTGTTGCATCTATGTATGATGCTCTTTCATCAGCAGTAACAACAAAAACACAGTCAGACAGTTTTACTGGATATACTGAGTACTTGGAGACTCCGGGTGCCAGATCAAGAATTATATAATCGTATTTATCTTTCAAGTAGGCTAATAACTCAGGTATTTTTTCAATCTGTGGCTTCCTAACGAGATCCACTATTGATCTTGATGGATATACATGCAAGATACTATTACCTATTTTAACGTTTACTTTCTCAAGTTCTTCAAGTTTGCAAAGTCCCGTAAGGTAGTGAGTTACTGTTTTGTTGGGTAGTTCTCCGGCATAGCTGTGCAGGTTTGGCAGAGCAAAGTTCATATCAACTACAGCTGTTGCATAACCCTGCTGGCTGAGGGCTGCACTCAGATGCAGGGAAATTACAGTTTTGCCAACACCACCCTTTCCAGATGGAAGAGAAACTATTTTTCCACCGGGTAAACGTAGAAGTTTGTAAATGCGTATAATTTCTTTTACCTTGACGAGTAGCGAATCGACATTCATAGTGTACTCACAGCAATCTCGGTGATTTGATATCTTCTTTTTTATCTCTTCTTATCTCTATGAGCGGAGACATTTCATTAATTTTTTCAGCCATAGATGCAATTTTCTTTCTGTTAATATTTACTTCCTCTTTTAAATCTGCAATATCACTTTCAATTTTCGAGATTTTTATCTTTAAATCATTAATATCTACTGTTTCGGTTTCCTGCTGCTTTTTCTGGACTAATTCTTCAAGATCTAAAATTTTATCTTCCAGTTTTTTGCTAACTTCAGTCAAATTTTTTAATTTGTCCGATACATCCGATGAAAATTCTGCTAATTTTTGTTCTAAAGAGGTAGTTCTGTTATCCAAATCCACAAGTTTTGCAGAAATTAAATTCTCTCTTTTTTCTATATTCTCAATACTTTTAATAAAATTTTCTATCTTTTCTAATTTTAGTTCTTTTAATTTTTTGACCTCATCTGATAGCTTGGACATGCTGTCCTCAAGTTTTTTAAGATTTTCACTCAATTCAGTACTTGATTTCTCAACTTCAAGCTTGGAAACTCTAGCAGATAGATCCAGAAAAGATTGCCTAATTTCTTTAACTTCTTCCATCAATTCTTTATGTTTATTTTCTATTTCTTTATAGGATTTCTGTATTTGTGGAATTAATTCGTCAGCTACTTTTTTTAGTTCTTCAAACAATCTGTCCCACTTGCTTAGTATTGTTTCCATATTTTTCATGGGTTCACCACCAAAAATTTAGTTGCAATTTGCGAAATTAATATCTAATAAAAATAAATTAAGATTTCTTCTCAATTCTGAATTTTGATATTGTGTATGCACCTCTGGCTGAGGCTGTAGATGGATTTTCTGGCATTTTTACTCTAACGGCAACATCAAGCCTGTCTCTAAGCAAAGCTTCAAGTTTTTCTGCCAATCCGGGTATTTCTGCCATTCCTCCGAGTAGTATGAAATCTTTCTTTATTATCTGTCTATAGATAGAAAAGTTTCTTTCAGCAAGTTCCGGCAGGAATTGAAGTGCAATCAGATCAGCGACCTCTTCAACGTACTCGTTTACAGGTCTGATTATGCACTCATCAACTCTAAAACTGTACCTGCCCTTTTCAAAAAGATGAACGGTCTCCTGTACCTTTTCCCAGTTCTTTAAGTTTGCATACCTTTCTTTGAATTCCCTCGCTGTGTTAAGATCTATGTTTACAGCACCCCTTGTTTCATTTTGAATTTCATTTCTTATTTTTCTGTCCACTATATCCCCAGATACTGCTCCCGTAACGAGACTGTACACTATGCCTCCCTTTCTAACTGCAACTACCTCTGTTGTTGATGAACCCAAATTAATCACAAGAAACGTTCTGTTTACCATATTCATTCCATCCTCAAAAGCCAAAGCACCAAGGAATGAGTCGTTCCACATCTCTTTTCCGATCCACCCAATTGGTAGCTGTGCTATTACTTTTTTGATCAAGTTTACACATACTTCACTTTCTATGGAAGGTACTGCATAGGTTACATAGCTGTTTTCAGGCAACCCATACTCATTAATTAGTTTTACCAAGTATATCTTGAATAACTCTGCTTCCTCCTCTGTACCGGGAAAACCACCTCGCAACATGTAGTTCACTTCATCTCCAAAGAGTTCAAGGGCTTCATCACCAACTACATAGTCTTTTTCACCTGTTATTGGATTTTCGGTTTCCTTTATACATGTATGAGTTACAAAGGTGTTATTCTCTGTAACAATCACAGTATGCTGTGATCCTATCTTGATACCAATGGGGATGGCAACAGACTCTTTTTTCTCTTCGCTTTCATCTA
>QNXS01000049.1 GCA_003978865.1 Archaeoglobus sp.
GCTGATTTCCCTGATCTCGGCTGGAATAGACTCTCCTGTTTCGAGCTACCTTGCAGAAAATGAGCTTGTTTTTCTGCATTTCAGACAGAAGAACTCCGACATTTTTGTGAAAAAAATCATTGACGTACTGCTGAAGAACGGTGTTATCTCTCACAGACTCATTGTTGTAAATCATGATAGAATTATATCTAATATTAAAAATTTTTGCAATAAAAAGGAAATGTGCGTGTATTGTAAAGCATCCATGCTTGTATTAGCTGAAACACTTGCAGAGAAGTTTGGATGTAAAGCCGTTGTTACGGGAGATAACTTAGGACAAGTAGCAAGCCAGACACTGCCTAATTTGAGATCTGAAGAGTCTTTAATAGAGATACCTGTAATAAGACCACTCATTGGACTCGACAAGAACGAAATAATTGATTTAGCAAAAAAAATAGGTACGTACAGTATTTCAACCAACTTTAAAAATGAGTGTATGTATGCACCAAAACACCCAGTGACAGGGGGATGTACTGTAAAACATGAAATAAAAGATGTCGTTAAACAAGTTTATTTTGTTGAGTACGAAATTGAGCTGTAGGGACTCTTGTTTGTGTTTATAAATTTTTAGAGCTAAATTTAAATAGCCGGTGAATTCTGGTTTCGAAGGGAGGTGATCAGATGACAGAGGAGCGTGTGGTTTACGTTGGAAGTAAGCCTGTAATGAACTATGTTCTTGCAGTGTTAACTCAATTAAACGAGGGTGCAAGTGAAGTTGTTATAAAGGCAAGAGGTAAAGCAATCAGCAGAGCTGTTGATGTAGCAGAGATTGTCAGGAACAGGTTTATGCCGAACGTTAATGTTAAGGATATAAAGATCGATACTGAGGAGCTCGTATCTGAAGGGAGGAGCATTAACGTATCTACAATTGAAATAACACTTGAGAAAGGAGCTTAATTTTTTATATTCTTTTACTAAGTTTTTCTACTGCACCTCTACATGTTTCTTCAGCTTCCTCGTAAAGTCTCAGTAACTTTCTACCCTCCTCCGTTAGTACCATTCTTCCACCTTCTTTTCCACCCCTTTCCCTATTAACAACTTTGATACCTGTAGCTTTCTCAATTTTATTTATGTACATCCAAGCAAATCTGTAAGACATTCCAAGAGCTCTTGCTGCTTTGGAAAGTGATCTGTATTCTTCCAAAGCTTTCAAAATCTGAGCACCCCCCTTTCCTATAACGTGAACACCGTCTTTCTCTATCCAAACCCTACACTTAATTTCGAAGTTTGATATCATCGCCCTTTAGTATATCACTCCAGATATTAGCTTTACCAAATAAACCATTATTAAGCTACAGTTCGCTTTCGACATAGATTCTGTTCATTTCTTTGATGTAACCAACCCTGATCCCAAGCTTTTTCGCTTTACTTCTCAACTCTCTATCGTTTGTTATAAGAGTGCAGTTTTTTTGCATACTCAGTTCCAGAAGAGCTTTATCAGTCCCAGTACTTTCAATATCTACAACATCCAATTTTTCTAAAGCCACAATATTAAGAGCAAATCTTGCAGCTCTGCTATACTTTCCACTAAGCTTATCTCTGAGTATTTCAAGTTCTTCTACTACACCTACCGGAACATAAAATTTGTTAAAACCAAGTGATCTAAGCTCACCAATTACATCCACCTTAGCCAGATACGCGTACATAAGTACGTTTGTATCTATAACCGCGCATTTCATTGTAACCCTGTTTATTTAATAGTACCGGCACCTATCAATCTCCACCTCGATCCAACTCTCCTGCTTATGGCAACCCTCCAGCCTCTCTCAGCACAGACAGGTCTTTTCAGTTTTACTTCTACTATGTCATCCCTTGCGGAGGTAACAACTCCAAGAGTTATTGCTGTTCCAATGCTGAGCATCAGCGGTTCATTCATTTTTATCTTTTCAACCACGAGTTCTTCTTCAGTTCCGACAACTCTCTCAAGTAACTTTACATCCATTGTAAATTCAAAGAGTACTCCCGGTAAATTCCTGTCTTTTCCAAGCACATTTCCAACAAGGGCATCGCTCTTTGTTAGATATGGATCAAGTTTTGTAGCAACACCGATCAGTCCTCCGGGAGTTGCCTCTTCGACAGATTTTCCGGATGCCATAATTCCAACAACTTCCGAGTGCAACTCCTCCCAAACACCTTTCTTTTCATCTTTTATACCGGGTCTTATTGTTATTTCATCACCAACTCTCAACTTTCCTCTTGAGAGACTTCCTCCCACCACTCCACCAATCAGTTTTTCTGGTGGTGTTCCCGGTTTATTAACGTCAAAACTCCTCGCAACATGCATAAGCGGTGAAGCTTCAAGATCTCTCTCAGGTGTCGGTATGCACTCTTCAATTGCTTCTATAAGTGCATCGAGATTTACCTTTTGCTGAGCAGAAATTGGTATTATTGGAGCATTTTCGGCTATTGTCCCCTTAACAAATTCATTTATCTCCCTGTAGTTCTCAAGAAGCCTCTCCTTAGAAACTATGTCAATTTTGTTTTGGGCAATTACTATCTTATCAACACCTATAATCTCAAGAGCCATTAGGTGTTCCTTTGTTTGAGGTCGAGGACATTTCTCGTTTGCAGCTATTACAAGAACTGCTCCATCCATTAAAGCTGCTCCACTCAACATTGTAGCCATTAAAGTTTCATGTCCGGGACTGTCAACAAAGCTTACAGTTCTTAACACTTCTGTTTCACTACCACATCTCGGGCAAATTCTTTCGACCGTGTAGGAATACGGAGACTCACACTTAGGACATTTTCTGAAAGTCGTGTCAGCATATCCAAGTCTTATTGAAATTCCCCTTTTCAATTCTTCACTGTGTCTGTCAGTCCACACTCCACTTAAAGCAGCAACAAGAGTCGTCTTACCATGATCAACATGACCGATCATTCCTATATTGATTTCTGGTAGAGGTACATCGTCTTTCATGCGTTTATCAGGCTCGTGGCATGCTTTAAAAATGTTTCATGTTGCTTTTTAGGGATACCATCTGTTGCTAAATTTAAGTGATTATGTATTATTCTATTATACTTTTATAATATATTTTTAATTTAGCTTTTTAAAATTGAATTCTTTTGCATTAATCTGAAAGATGCAGATCCGAACTCAAAACCGTAAAAAATAAACAGCTTTCACTATCGAAATTAGCTCGTATGGACTGTAAACTGGAGGTGTCAATTTGAGCGGATTGAAGGATGTATACCAAGAGTTTATTGCCATTAATAATCTGGCGGACTACGAAGTGAGAAAAGAGGAATTGAAGAAATTTTTCGGCAAACTAAATCGTATGAAGTTACCAGATTGTTTTAATTGGGTTGAAGAAGTTTTTGAAGGGATACACGTCAAAGAAAGAGGTGACAAGAAAGCTTTACTGTGGTACGATATGGACAATGAAGAGAAAAGAAGTTTTACCTACAGTGAAATCAGCAAAGAGTGTAACAGACTGCTAAACTACCTAAGGGGACAGGACATCAAAAAAGGTGATGGTATTTACATGATGCTTCCAGCTCTACCAGAAACTTGGTTCTCGTTACTTGCAAGCCTTAAAGGAGGTTTTGTTTCAGTTCCAACGGCAACAACTATGGTTCCGAGAGAACTTGAATATAGATTTGGTGTTTACGAACCAAGAGCAATAATAGCTGATGAGAAAAGTGCTGAAATGGTGGATGAGGCTCTGAACAATTGCAGGGCAGATCCAGTCAAAATTGTTGTTGGTGAAAGAAGTGGCTGGATAAGTTATGAAGATGTCAAAAAGGAGAAAAGCAATGCTAAGGCTGAGAAACTTAAATGCGATGATATAGTGTTTAACTTTTTTACATCTGGTACAACTGGACTGCCAAAAATGGTTGGACATACTGCTGTAAGTTATCCTCTTGGACATCTGTCAACAGCGTACATTATCGGTATATCAACCGATGATGTGCACACAAACTTAAGCGCTCCGGGCTGGGCAAAGTTTGCTTGGAGCTCGTTTTTCGCACCCTTTATAATGGGCGCAACAGTCCTCGGAATTAACTACAATCGCTTTGTACCTGATAGATACCTAAGCATAATATCTGAATATAACATAAACACGTTTTGTGCTCCACCAACTGCTTGGAGAATCTTTATGCTTCAAAAGCTTGAGGATTATGAGTTCGATAACCTCAGAGAAGTTGTGAGTGCTGGAGAGCCTTTGAACCCAGAAATAATAAACACGTGGAAAAAATACACCGGAACGACAATAAGGGATTTTTACGGACAAACGGAAAGCACAGCCATGATCGGGAATCCTCCTTGGGTAAAAGAGGTTATACCCGGATCTTTCGGTTTTCCCGGGTACATGCATGATATAGCCATTGTTGATGATGATGGCAATTTGATTTCAGAACCAAATACTGTTGGACATATAGTTGTCAGACTTGACAGGTGGAAACCCATAGGTCTGTTTACCGGTTACATAGGGGATGAAGAGAAAACCCGTTCAGTCTTCAGAAACAATATGTACTACACAGGAGATAAAGCTTACTTTGACAAAAAAGGCTACTGGTGGTTTATTGGTAGAGCAGATGACGTAATAAAAACATCCGATTACAGGGTTGGACCATTTGAAGTGGAAAGCGCATTAATAGAACATCATGCTGTAGCTGAAGCAGCTGTAATAGGCAGTCCAGACAAGATAAGGTGGCAGATTGTAAAGGCTTTTGTTGTTCTGAAACCAGATTACAGACCAAGTAGAGAGCTCGCGCTTGACATTTTTGTTCACTGTTCCAAGATACTTGCAAAATACAAAGTCCCAAGAATAATCGAGTTCGTCTCAGAGCTACCAAAGACAATAAGTGGAAAAATAAGAAGAAACGAGCTTAGAAAGATTGAAGAAGATAGAAGAGCCAAAGGTGAAAGGGGAGAGTACGAGTACTTTTACTCTGAATTTGAGGAGCTAAAAAGAAAAATTTAACTTTTTATAATTTTTAGTGTGATGATTTAAACTAAGTTATCAAAAGAAAATATTTTTATCTTTATTTAAAGAAATAAGTCATAATAAGTTTATTGTTTTTTCTTTCTTTTATATAAAACCGTACCAATGGTCTCCGTTAAAAGAACAATCCTTTTTAACAGCGAAATTAGAGTGCAATCATTAAAATGACGGTTTTTTATCTTTTTGAATTTAGTTGGGAATGGAGAAAACAAAGTTTATGAACCGCTATGCTTTGAAAATTCAAAAAACATTGCCAGACTTCTATAGGTGTTGTCCATTCCTTACCGGAGACTTCTTAGATTTCCTCTTTTCCAACTTATCAATGACTTTTGACCAAATCAGTTATTGGAGGTATTAAG
>QNXS01000093.1 GCA_003978865.1 Archaeoglobus sp.
GGTATAGTTTCATACGGAACGTACATCCCGATTTATAGAATAAAAGCAGAAGAAATTGCAAAGATATGGGGAGAAGATGGAGAGACTGTGTCTAAAAATCTTGGGATAAAACAGAAGTCAATACCCGCACTGGACGAAGACACAGCAACAATAGCAACTGAAGCTGCGAGAGAGGCTGTTTTAAGAGCTAAGATTGAACCTTCCGAAGTAGATGCCGTTTATGTTGGAAGCGAAAGCCATCCGTATGCTGTAAAGCCAACTGCCACTATAGTTGGAGAAGCGATAGGGATTGGAAACGATTATTTCGCTGCTGATTTGGAATTTGCCTGTAAAGCGGGCACAGCAGGAATACAGATATGTATAGCAATGGCTAAAGCTGGAATGATCAGATACGGTTTAGCGATTGGAGCTGATACAAGTCAGGGAGCTCCAGGTGATCCTCTTGAATACTCCGCCTCTGCAGGAGGTGCAGCATACATAATAGGGAATAAAAAAGTGATAGCTGAAATTGAAGCAACACTATCCTTCACATCAGATACTCCGGACTTCTGGAGGAGGGAGGGTCAGCCTTATCCGAGACATGGAGGAAGGTTTACCGGACAACCAGCATACTTCAGACATATAATATCTGCTGCCAAAAAAATAATGGAGAAGACAGAATTAAAACCCTCAGACTTTGCTTATGCTGTGTTTCATCAGCCAAACGGAAAGTTTCCCATGAGAGTTGCAAAAATGCTTGGATTTTCAAAAGAACAGATCAGTCCGGGACTTGTTGTACCGTACATCGGGAATACATATTCTGGTTCATCTCTACTTGGTCTTGCAGCAACACTCGATATTGCCAGACCCGGAGAGAGAATTCTCGTTGTATCTTTTGGATCAGGTGCGGGAAGTGACGCTTTCGTCATGAAAACGACAGATAAAATAGAGAACTTTGAGAGAAAGCCGGGAGTGTGGGAAAAGATAGAGAAATGCGTCTACGTGGATTATGGTATGTACGTTAAGCTAAGAAGGAAAATCAAAATGGCTTAGAGGTGAAATAATGAGAAAAGTAGCGGTAATTGGTGTAGGTCAGAGCAAGTTTGGTGAGCTATGGGATTACAGCTTCAGGGAGATAGTTCTTTCAGCAGGAATAGAAGCTATAGAAGATGCGGGACTTGAAGGTAGAGAAATAGAAGCTCTGTACGTTGGCAATATGAGTGGTGGCAGATTCCTTGCCCAAGAACACATAGCTGCTCTGATTGCAGACTACTCTGGTTTAGCTGAGCTTCATATTCCGTGTACAAGAGTTGAAGGGGCGGATGCAAGCGGAGGTCTCGCTTTAAGACAGGCATACCTTGCAGTGGCATCAGGATTGCACAACATAGTAATAGCTGCTGGTGCCGAAAAAGTTACTGATGTGGGAGATAGAGCTGTCGAAATTCTTGCATCAGGTGTTGATAGAGAGTGGGAGGTTTTCAGCGGAGCGACTCTTGCATCCCTTTTTGCAATGATGGCAAGGCTACACATGGATCTGTACGGCACAAGAGCTGAAGATTTGGCTATGGTAAGTGTGAAAAATCACAGAAACGCAGTTAAAAATCCAAAAGCACAGTTCAGGAAAGAAATAAGCATAGATGTTGCTCTCAACTCCCCCTACGTTGCTGAACCACTCAGAATGTTTGATTGTGCTCCCATATCTGATGGAGCTGCGGCGGTAATACTTGCAAGTGAGGAAGTAGCAAGGAAGTACACAGACACACCAGTTTTTATATCTGCTAGTACTCAGGCAACAGACTACATAGCACTCGGAAGCAGAAAAGACTTTACGACGATGGATGCTGTAGTTTTTGCTGCCAATGAAGCTTACAGAAAAGCTAAAATCGAGCCAAAGAACATAGATGTTGCTGAAGTGCACGATTCTTTTACAATAGCTGAAATAATGGCTTACGAGGACCTCGGTTTTGCTGAGAAGGGAAAAGGGGCAGAACTCATAAGAGAGGGCATAACCGAGCTTGAAGGTGATCTACCAGTAAATCCTTCAGGAGGGCTTAAAGCCTGTGGTCATGCTGCTGGAGCTACCGGAATAAGACAGGCTGTAGAGATAGTACTTCAGCTTAGAGGTGATGCTGGGGAGAGACAGGTAGATGCTGAGAGAGGTCTCGCCCTGAACATAGGAGGAACTGGAGCTACAGCCGTGGTCACAATTTTCAGCCGTTGAGGTGAAATTTTATGCTTCCAAGATTTTGGAGAAAGATAAAGTACAGGTACAACCTGTTGGCAACTAAGTGTGAGAACTGCGGAACTTACTATTACCCACCCAGAAACCTATGTCCAACATGCAGAAGAAAAAGTAAAATTGTTGAGACAAAGTTGAGTGGAAGAGGAGAAGTTTTAAGCTATTCAATCGTGCATGATGTACCTGAGAGCCTAAAAGAGCAGAAACCGTATGTTGTTGCAATGATAAAACTTGAAGAAGGGCCAGTTATCACTACTCAGCTTGTGTGTGACCCCAAAGAAGTCAGGAGAGGTATGAAAGTTAGAGCTATCTTTAGGAGATGCGGAGAAGAGGGGGAGGCAGGAATAATCTATTACTGTACTAAATTTATACCTGACTAAAAAATTAGCATCAAATTAAAAAATCAAATCTACTACATGTATTTTTTAGATAAATTTTTACAAGGCAGGCACCCGTTTTTGGTATTGTATAATTAAATCTTTCTGATTTATTAAATATTCTGCTAAAAACTTTCTTTCCGTTTATAACGAGCAGAACGCCAATTTCTCCAGAACTCAAGTTTGTGACCATTTCAACCTTCATTCCTTTTTTTACGGGGTACATTGTCTCTCTGACAGCACTTGCGTTTTTTGAGATTACATGGTAGCCGTTCGAGTCTCTTATAGTTGTAACTGCTGTATTAGCACAGCCAGCAACGAGTACTGTTACAAGTACAATGCTCAGAATTTTGTAGTTCATAGGGTATCTTAATTCATTTTGATTTATTTGAATTGCTAAAGTTCAGCATTCAAAAGCCAAAAACGATAAATACACCAGACCGCAAAATGACAATGAGCGCGGGTAGTCTAGTGGTAGGACAACGGCTTTCCGAGCCGTTAACCCGGGTTCAAATCCCGGCCCGCGCATATATTTTTCTCCATTTGCCAATTCTTCCAGTTTTTCTTCCAAAAAGGTAGAGATATTAATCCCCGTTTTCTTAGCATTTATCACCAGATTTTTATCAATACCTATGGTTAGTTTTCTTTTCTCCGTTATACGTTATTCCAGTACGTATTCTTTCTCATCTCTTTTACCAATTCATTTTCTATCCTCTACTTAAAGAGCTTTCTTAGAATGCGGATTCCAAGCAATTCGAGAATAAGAATGGAGAGGATAATATTTTCAGAGACAAGAATTTAAAAGAGAAACTTATTAAATCTAACTATTAACTACTAATTTGTAGGCGTTCTCATGCAGAAGAAAGTTATCATACATGAGGGGAAAAATTCTCGACAGCTGGTCAATCGTAGTAAAAAGCTCAGGACAAGACTGGAGTTCCAACAATACAGTATGAGGTGGTTGAAGTTAGTTGGGCTTAAATCATGACCCCTCAAAAATATATAGGAAATCAAGAGAATTCTCAAGAATATCATGAGATTTTTCAAATTTGGAAGGAAAAAAAGAGAATGAAGAGAAAGAAGAAGAGGAGTTAAAAGGAGAACGAAGTCGTCGATTCAGGAGAGGCTATACTAAATTAAAAGATCTTAATCTGACTAAAGAATAAAAACAGCTACGGCTTTGATCAATTTCATGTTGTTTGTTTATCTTTAATCCATATATAAACTTTATGACCATATCTTGAGAATTATAATTTAAATTGTATAATCTTAAAATATTATTCTCATTATATGGTCAGAAAATACTTATAAGATTAAGTCTAAATTTAATTCGAGAAAAATAGGTGGTTTAATGAAAAAGATTAGATCGTTAATAGGGGTGTTGTTGGTTTTGGTAATGTTGGGAAGTGTAGTGAGTGCTACAGTTATACCAAAACAGAGAGACGCATTATTAAAACCACCAGAAAAGCTTACAGAAAGGGAACTGCAAACAATATACAAGAAGTATAATGTAACTGAAAATGACATCAAGTTTGCAAAGGGTGAATTGCCGTACGTAATGGCAGGAACAATATTGGACGGAAGTAAAAGGGTTATAGTTACCGAAGACGGAAAACTACCAGAAAGAGTAAAGAAAAAAGTAAAATCTATCGGCTATGATCTTGTAATAAGTAAGAAAGAAGCAATTAAAATTTCGGAGAAGGCTAAGCAGGAATATATCAAAAAATATGGGATTGATCCAGACAATCCAAAGGTGGTTATGTATAACGGGATACCGTTACCAAAGGAGTATATCAATGAATTGATTAAAAAGGGGAATTATAAACCCACCTAAGACTTTAGATACTGTTACAATAAAAAGTACAACGGGGCCTCACCAAATAAATGGAAAATCTATGTCGAAATATTCATAGCTAAGGATGATGCGCATAGGTCTGTCATTTTCAGAGTTAGAATCAAGGACTGATCAAGCTTTAGATAGATTTGAGGAAGAATTTGGAGTTTCAATGTATGATACTTGGTATCTTAGTTTCTGGGATGCAAGTGATGTTTCAGATTCAGATAACTCATCGCAAGTCCTTGATGGTCTAAGAGAAGATTGCAGTTGGACTCAGACTGCAGATAACGAGATCGTATTCGGGTGGGCCGACGACTTGGATCATAATGGAATCGCATACCTCAATGGATTTTATGCAGTAGGATCTGAAAACCCAACACACCCATTTGATTGGCCGGAAAAAAGCGTAGCTCAACATGAGATATCCCACAACTTTAATGCACCAGATCACGGATATTTCGGACCATACTGCATAATGACGTATCTCTATGCCTATATAGGCGTTGATAAATGGTGTAGCGATTGCTGGGACACGGTATATGGAAATATATGGATTGTGGAAATAGCCCTAAAGCAAACCTTAATTTTTTATTTGATGAAATGGTGGTTGTCATATGAATAAAAAGAAAAAGATCGTGCTAACGATTGTTTTAGCAATATTAATTCCAATAGTTGCTTTTTTCACACTTTACCTATATCATGTTATGGTATCTAAAGCCTGAACCCTTGAGAGTACAAATTATGAATGAAGACACCGTGAGCCACAAAGTGAACGTTAAGGTAGTTTATGAACAAAAAGAG
>QNXS01000054.1 GCA_003978865.1 Archaeoglobus sp.
CCATGATAGAAAAAAACAAACTCGGGATTGCAGTGTTCCACAGTTTCAATTAGCCCCGTATAATCAAGATGATCGCTCACAACTATTCTTGGAAATCTATAAAATTTTTGAGCGGTTAGAACGTATCTATTCCCCGTTTTATATTTAAGCTCTCTTGGAGTTGTTAAGACTACATCTCCTGAATTGGAAATGTCTATTCCAAGTTTCCTGCATATTTCTCCTGCTCTTCCTTCTACGCAAACTTCACGTCCTGCATTGAGCAATATCTGTGCGGCTCTCTGGGATTTACCAATCGGATATGCACCAAGCGTGGCTTCGTCAACGTTTACTAGCTTATCAATTTCATCCTCAAAAATGTATTCCGGTGAACCGTAAGTTGCTTCGGTTACAAGAACTTTACATTTTGGCAAATCCGTATACGCCTTGATATCACCTGTAATCAGTATGTCCCCAAGTAGAAATGCCGATGCTCCAGGTATATGGTGCGTCGGATACGTTTTAACTTTAACCCGGACATCTCCCACTTTAACCTTCACGCTCTTTCCCACATTAAATGTCTTTCCAACGAATTTGCCACAGCAGACTTCCAGTATTGTTGCGGTTTCTTTGGAAGCAAGTGCAAACGGGTTTTCTATATTCTTTTGTCCGTGATGATCTGTATGGGCATGTGTTATCAGGTTTACTTCGCCATTTCTACCTCTGGAAGAGTCCACGTGCCATGTAATCCCAGAATATTTAAAACTAAAGTGGGGTCTAAATTTGGAACCCCACCTCCGTCTAAATGGAAAAAAGCCAAAATGCTCGTAAAGTATGTCAGATATTTCATTTATCATAGCTTTTCATCTCACCTTTTTTCTATTCCTTCTCTTCTCTTCTTGAAACAGATCATACAGTCCTTGCACTTCTCCCTCATGCGTTTCATAGTATTTTGGAAGAGGTACGAATATTTATTACTTATCACCGGAGATTGGTTTACTGAAAATACATACTAATACTAAAACTAATATTCTAAGAATAACACTAAAAATCTGAGAATCTAAAAACGCTCAGATTACAAAATAATTAGTTAGTTATATATTATAATATTATCAAATTATAAAATATCAATATCTTGGAGATGTAAGTAAAAGAATCTATAAATTTAAATTATGTGATAAAAAAATTTATAATTTATCCAATAATCTCAGAAATTTTGAAACGAAAGCATTTTTAGCTTACACGATTAACCACATCCGAAATGAATGAAGTCGAGAAAGAATGTTTTCAGGCGCTGATGGGTATAGCCAGAGAAATGTACGAGCAGATGAAGATGGGTAAGATTCCAGAGCTGAAGATATCCACGAGAACAAAGTACAACATAGAATACAATGAAGAAAGCGAAGTTTGGGTTTACGGGGACAGAAAATCCATTCGTTCAGCTAAGAGTGTTAAGGGAGCTTACATGTTGCTGAGAATGGCTTACGTTATCGGTTTTCTAAAGGAGCAGTTGAATGTAAATAAGTCATCAACACTCAGAGAACTATACTACATCTCTGAAAATTGGGGTTTTGCAAAGTTTAACGAGCAGAGCGAAAGTGACAGGCTAATAGAGGATTTAGAAATTTTAACAGCTTATCAGAGAGAACACTTTCACATAAGACCTGAAGAGGATGGAGCGACCATTATAGGTCCCTTAAAGATTAGAGAAAATACAAGAAGGGGAAAAAGGGAGATACACTGTCAGGAAGACGTTGGAGAGGGAGGCTATCAGATACCTGTTAACGTTGACAAAGTTGAGTTTGTTGAATGTGATGCGGATTTTGTAATAGCAATAGAAACTGGAGGTATGAGGGACAGACTTGTAGAAAATGGTTTTGACGAGAAGTTCAATTCAATAATAGTTCATTTAAAAGGACAACCAGCAAGAAGTACGAGAAGATTACTGAGAAGACTAAACTCGGAACTTGGACTGCCGGTTGTTGTATTTACTGATGGAGACCCGTGGAGTTACAGAATATTTGCCAGTGTTGCCTATGGTTCTATAAAAGCTGCCCACCTTTCAGAGTATCTCGCAACTCCCTCAGCCAAATTTGTAGGAATAAGACCATCAGACATAGTGAACTACAAACTACCCTCAGACAAGCTCACGGAACAGGATATAAAAGCTCTCAATTCGATCCTAAGTGATCCAAGATTTGACAGTGAATTCTGGAGAAGTGAGATAAAGCTACAGCTCAAACTCGGCAGAAAATCTGAACAGCAGGCTTTAGCAAAGTACGGTCTGGACTACGTTACCGATGTATATCTGCCCGAAAAACTTACAGAGCTTGGAGTGCTAAGGTAGTAAAAATAATACACAATACTTTTATCCACCGAACGTTAACTAATAGTATGGCTCTCGGTTTCGTTCTGATAAAAGTCTCTCCGATGAGGGAACGTGAAGTTTACGATAAAATAGCAAGTTTGAAAGAGGTTGAGGAACTTTATCCTCTGTTCGGTGAATACGACCTGATAGCGAAGGTTGTTGTTAGAGACTTCGAGGAACTTGGAGATGTTGTTGTAAATAAGATTAGATCAATTAAGGGTGTTTTAGATACTAAAACACTTACTGGAGTAAAGTTTTAGCTATGAGGGCGATTCTTATAATTGCGAGAAACGAAATAGGAGTTCTTAGGGATGTAACAACAAAAGTAGCGGAGAGAGGTGGTAACATAGTCTATGCCCAGAGTTTCCTCGTACACAGAGGAAAACACGCCGGAAAAGCCCAGATATACTTGGAGATAGAGGGGGGAGACTTTGAAGGAATGCTCAGAGATATAAATAAAATAGATACTGTTGAAGTTGCAAGAGAAGAAGATACGTTTGAAGATATATTTGGAAAAAGAATAATAGTACTTGGTGGTGGCGCTCTTGTTTCTCAGGTTGCCTTCGGTGCTATAAGTGAGGCAGACAGGCACAACCTTAGAGGGGAAAGAATAAGCGTTGATACAATGCCTGTTGTGGGCGAAAAAGAAATAGCCTCTGCAGTAAGAGCTGTTAGCAGACTTCACAGAGTAAGTGCTCTTGTACTGGCAGGTGGTTTAATGGGTGGAAAAATAACCAAAGAGGTTGTAGAGCTGAGAAAACAGGGAATTCCAGTCATTTCTCTGAAGATGTTTGGTAGTGTACCAGAAGAAGCGGATTTGGTTGTTAGTGATCCTGTAATGGCGGGAACTCTCGCAGTTATGGAGGTTTCAAAGATGGCAAAGTTTGACATAAATAGGGTCAGAGGTAGGGAACTGTAGTTTAATTTTGTTGAGTTATTTGTTATTATTTGTTTAGTTTGTTAGTTTGTTATTTGTTATTGATGTTTGGGTGAAAATAAAAAGAGCTTAAGATTTGTAAAAATAAATCACAATAAACCACAATAAACCCACAATTTAACTCACAAACTCAGCAAGCCTTTTCATAGCCTCTGATATATTCTCTCTACTTGTTGCATAACTTAGTCTAATCCAAGTGTTGAAGGATTTTCCAAATGCACTACCGGGTGTAGCAGCAACGTACTTCTCTCTCAAAAAGCTGCTACAAAATTCCATAGAATCTCTGCCTACATTTACAAACATGTAAAAAGCACCTCTCGGTGGTGCAAAATCAAGTCCGATATCTTTCAAACTTTTCATCATTAAATCTCTTCTAACTTTGAATTCTGCAACCATTTTATCAACACAGCTTTGCTCACCCGTCAAAGCTTCAACACCCGCGTATTGAACAAAAGATGTCGGATGGCTTACACTATGAGACTGAATTCTGAGCATGTACTTTATGATTTCCTCTGGAGCTATGGCGTAACCGAGCCTCCATCCTGTCATTGCGTAAGTCTTTGAAAATCCGTTTATTATTATTGATCTCTCAAGCATTCCGTCAAATTCGGCTATGCTATGGAATTTCCCTTCAAAAACTATTCTATCGTATATCTCATCAGACATAACAATTAGATCTTTGTCGACCGCCAAATCTCTAACTTTTTTCAAAAAACTTTTTGGATAAACTACGCCGAGTGGATTACTCGGAGAGTTTATGACTATCATCCTGCATTTGTTGGTAATGTATTCTTCAACGGGAGCATCCTCAAAACCTTCAGAGTGAGGTACCCATACCACTTTACCGCCAGAAAAAATCACACAAGGCTCATAGCTTACCCATGATGGATCCAGCAGTATCACTTCATCCCCCTCATTCAAAGTAGCAAACATAGCCTCAAAAATTGCATACTTTGCTCCCGGAGTAACTATGATGTTCTCATGCCCGACTTCAAATCCCTTCTCTCTGTAAACTCTGGCTATCGCATCTATCAGTTCTGGAATGCCTTTTGCTGGTGTATAGAATGTTTTTCCATCTCTTAAAGCCTTTTCTGCAGCTCTTACTATGTGTTCTGGAGTTCTGAAGTCTGGTTCTCCAACACTCATATTTATTACAGGCTTGCCTTCTCCAGCAAGTCTCTTAGCTTCAGCAGATATTGACAGAGTGGCAGATGGCTGTATCAGCCTTACCCTCTCACTCACCTCCGTATCTACCACCTCTTCAGATTGTAAATTAACTATTCAATATTCAGTATTCAATATTCAAGTTTAAAGTTTACAGGTTTTTGTTTTCTTCTCTGAAGGCTCTAAGCCTCTTAACGAGCTTTACAGCCGCCTCTACAGCTCTCTTTGCATAATCTATTCTCTGGTGGGCAGCAAGCCTTCCCATTCCCGGACCACTTATTCCGAGCGTTACTGGCTTGTTGAATTCTAAGCTTAGATCCATTATCTTTCTCGCTGCATGCTGGGCAACTATTTCATCATGTTCGGTTTCACCCTCAATTACACAGCCAACTGCAACAACAGCATCTACATCCGTTCTCAACATCTCTTTAATTGCTATCGGTGCATCAAAAACTCCCGGAACTCTGAGAACACTTACAACTTTTGCACCGAGAAACTCAGCATGCTCCTTCGCAACTATCTCCATTGCGTAGGTTATATCTCTGTTGAATTCAGCAACAACAAGACCGAGCTTAATTTCGTTCATGCATCAACCTACAGGTTCTGCACTTAATAACTTTTCATTTGACCATTTTTGACTTTGGTATGTATCGATCTATCGATCTGCAGTTTGATTGCGGTATTACCATGTTATTTATTTTATTTATATACTTGTAATTTGTTAATATATGTCATAATTTCATAGGTTACCTAACTTAACTTCTAAGTGCCGTCAATAGAAAATTTGCACAGATTTAGCTGTTTTACTAACTCTTGTGCAATTTTCACCATGTGTATATCAAATTCTCCGAAAGATTTATATTACCATTATCATTACCATCATATGGTGAGAAAAATGCTGATGATGGATTTTGTGGAAGTACCGTGTCTGAGGGATAAGAAGGGCAGATACTGTTACCCGTGCGTTGCAGGGATGTGTCCTTACAACAGAACACTTTTAGACTGCTACAATCACTTTGATGGAGAA
>QNXS01000096.1 GCA_003978865.1 Archaeoglobus sp.
AATTAGCAACTATTTTGGGGAGGAAAAAGAGCGCAAATTTAGTCAAAAAATTTGTCGACGATCTGATATCTGAAATCGATTTGATTTCAGAGGAGGATCTGTTCGATACAGCGTACGAAATCGCATTCTTAGTGAAAGAAAGGGCAGTGGATATTTACTCCATAACCACTGCAAAAATAACGAACTCGATTCTGATAACGAACGACAAAATAATGGCGAGTAATGCCAAGAAAGCTAATATTGAGGCTTATTACCTGATCGAAGAGTTTGATAAAGCTATAAACAAAATAAAAGAATTACAACATCCTTAGCAAAGACCAGATTTGGTACATTCCGCATAGCACAGTAGGAACGCAGTAATGAAAATTGTAAGAGGTCAAGCTGTTATAGTTAGGTTTATTTCAGGTTCGAGTAGATGAGTTCGTTTGGCATAAACAGCATCAGCGATTTCATTACATCGGGATTTTGTTGCAATTGAGCTAAGCTAATTCTGGGAATTTTTGCATTCAATGTAGAAAGATAGTGGGATTGTTATGGTTGTTATTGCTGAACCAACGAGGGAGGGAAGGAAACCGTAGCCCGTGAATTCAAAGGTTCTCCTAAAGCTACCTTTACCATCGAAGAAAGGCATCCATGCATTATTACCGCTAAAATCAGCCATACTGCAAAAATACCAAAAGAACCTATTATTCCGATGTAAGCTCCGATAAGGAAGAATTGAGCTTTTTCGGCTGGAAAAGCTTGTGATAACTTGTTAATTAGAATATTGGTATATTGCCAGAAGTAGAACTATTATCAAAGGTTTTCTTATTCTAACTTTCTAACATCCTTCTGCTTTAGCTCTTCAAAAAATGCATTCGGATTTGTTATTAACTTCATACCTCTCAATCTACATCATTGCTAATAAATCATTTCACATTAATAAAAAAATAACGTAAAGAGAAAAAGTTATTAAGATGGCTGTTGCTATGTTTGGCAATGGTCGGATTGATGGTGATGCCCGCTATAAATGCCGGAAATGCTTGGGCTGTGGGCGGATACTATCTAAGCAAGAACGGTATGAGTGCAGAAGGTGGACTTGCGTGGTCCACTGTGATGCAATAATTGGAGCTCATTATAGTACAGCAATTCCAGCAGCACTTTTGGCTGTAGGGGCTGTAACACCTGTTGGAGCGGTTGCATTAGGACTTGGTGTTGCTATAGGGGTTTAATTTGATGATAAAAATGAGTAGTGTGATGAAATTAAAAGCGTTTCATCTGCTAATATTGTTCGGAAGTATATTATTAATTACCGCCATGCAACTAAGCCTTGCTACCTTGGCATATAAATTAGTATACTTTTGTATCGGAGGATCTTTCGGGGTTTTAATGGCTTTAGCGATTTTAAGTAGTAAAATTAATAGAATTAGAATTCAAAAAATTAGAAAGACCTGAACCTAAAAAGATTCTTAAAGAGTATATAAAAATATTGTTTATCACTGTAATTCTACTTTTACTCGTTTATGTAGCTCCAATGCAATACCTTTACACATTTAATAACCTTACTTTAATTTTAATTTATGCATCTGGAGGCTTCATACTTGGTGGAGTTACCGGTATAATTCTAACAAAGAAAAAGAAATTGAACAATATTGTTAAAAAGAAGCATAATGAAGTATTAAGTCAAAAAGCTGAGTAAAGCTTCTTTTTTCTTAGATATTCCCCTCTATCAACCAAATTTTCTACTGCAATCTTTTCTCCTTTTTTTTCTATAACTTCCGATGCGTATCTTGCTTTTCCGATTCCCAAGATGTCCCCCCATACGTTGCATACAAAAACAGTGTCGTTCTCCATTATATCTCCACTATCTTTTATAATTGAAGAAGAAAATACATCTCTACCATAAAGAAACAATTTTTCTGCCATTTCGTTAACGTAAACTTTTTTTCTTTCTTTTCGTGCAAGGAAAAAAGAACCTTCAAGGGTAAATCTAAACTTTCTTCCAACTTCTCCAACTTTTATTCCCGCAAATACAAGCCTTTCTTTTAGCTTTTCAGGCATCTCATCAACAGCCACTCCAAGCTGCATGCTGAGCATGAAGACTTTACCATTCTCAAGTCTGAAATCGTAAACCTTCAGCAGACTTTTAAATCCAAAAAATCTTGCAGCATCATAAAATATTTTCTTTTTCTTTTTGCTATCCAACTTTCTTAGATTCATGCACGTAAACTATCTTTTAAAATTTTATATTTTTATATGTCTTAGTTTCTCCCTCATTGCCATGACTACACTTTTCAAGTCGTCTCCTATCCTGAAGTCCTCGACAGCGTTTATTATCACTTCTTTTCCTTCAAACTCACTTCTGTACTCTAATTCACTGAAAACGACTTCACCATTCTTAGATAACCCGTAGCCTTCCATGTGCTCTTCAAGCCCTATAATCCTGTATCTCTTCCTTAAGAAAAACGGTCTATTAGAATTAAAGAATCTCAGTCTTGCCATACTTTCTCCAGCAATCAAAGAGGTGTTCGAAGATATCGCATTTGCATTTATTCCAATCTCACCTCTGTCAAGTTCCGGAGAACAGCCACCAACTCTACTGACGTACATGTCCGCAACAACCTCTACGGGGTAGAGGTACAACATAGCCACCCCCAAGCAGTTTGACAACTTGGTATGTTTTTGTCGTAGATTTTTAGATTTTTATATCTTTTGTAACAACTTTTTGTAACAACACTCACATAATGCGACTTGGGCTCAAAAGTAGAACTACAAGCAATGTTACAATTCCAGCAAGTGCAAGCCTTATACCCGATGCAAGCACATTTTTTTTCGATACTTTACCCATAAATGCTCCTACAACAAATAACTGTATCAATCCGGCTGCAATTGAGAGCGGAAACGCCTCATCAATTGGAAGGAACACGTAGAACACGAGCGGAATAAGAGAAGCTACTATAGGTGAAAGTGCATGAACCATTGAGCTTACAATTATTGCAAAGTTGTGCGCTCTTTCAACTATCCCACCAACACTTTTCAACATAGCTCTATCTCTTTCAAGCTTCATCGCTGCCTGCTCAACTCGTTCAGCTTCATAAGCACCCCAACCACTTGATATGCCGAGAGCTATTGCTGTTGCAACTCCTGCTGATAATATCACTTCCGGTGTGGCTTTTCCACTCAGATGGGCACCCGTTATGAGTCCCAAGATAGTCAAAGCTCCATCAAAGTAACCTATTATAAAGTACCTCCTCGCTATAGGAACCAAGTTCGTCATATTGCAGTAGAGCTTGTACGTTTCAATTTTCTCTCCTATGCTTTTCAACATTAAAACCATCCCTTTTTACATCAGATTTAAAGACTTTTTATCATGTACTCGAACTCTTTTTTGTAACCAAACTTTCTGTAGTATGGTCTTACACCAACACCACTTATTACTGCTACTCTATCGTAATGCTCTTTTGCCACTTCTTCAGCATATTCGAGAAGTTTCTCTCCAAAACCTCTATGCTGAACAGCCTCTCCCTCATAACATCCTATGGGAAGTGCTTTTCCATACACGTGAAGTTCTCTAATCAGAGCGCAATCTTTTAGACAGTCTATAAACGGTTTGTTAGGAAATCTCAGCCTTACGAATCCAACAATCGCATCAATGCTCTCCACTTCATAGGATATAAAGTACTCCATTCCTCCTGATGCCACGTACTTTCTTACGACAAGTTCTGCCTCTCTTAGTATCTCATCAACGTTTACCTTTTTGTTCTCTCTCTCAAGCTCCATGAGCCTGTGACCAACCTCTCTACATCTTATACATCTACAGGAATATCCAAGTTCTTTCATTCTTTTTCTTACCAGCTGTCTTATGTTTCCCTTATCCAGCCCTACTGCTTTTCCAACCGGGATATCTCTTTGCACCCTCTGAACCCGCAGGTATTCTGGAATATACTTCTTTGCTCTGGCTATAACATCTACAACCTCTTCTGTTGTGTAAGGCACGTATATACCAGCTTTGTACATCTCGTATAGTTCTGTTCCCTCAACAACAAGGGTTGGATAGATTTTTAAATAATCTGGCTTGAATCTTTCATCACTAAACAGTATTTTAAACATTTCAACATCTTTTTCAGGATTTTTAGTCATACCATTTTTACTTTCAAATGGCAATCCCGGCATAACGTGGTAACCGACCTTAAATCCAGAATCCTTTAGAAGTTCCGTAGCTTTGGCAACGTCTTCGACAGTATGCCCCCTTTTTATTATCTTTAAAACTTCATCGTAAACACTCTGTACACCCAGCTCAACCTTCGTTGCTCCACATCTAAGCATCTCGACTATATGTTCTTTCATGGCGTAGTCAGGTCTTGTTTCTATTGTCAAGCCAATGCATCTCGCTCTCGCCATTTCATTTCTGAGCTTCTCTCTCTCAAGAACTTTAATAACTTTAATTGAGTTTCCGTAAAACATGGAAATCGGGAACTCACCTGAATATTCCGGAAAGTCATTAAGTGCCTTGAAGATGTTTGATATGAAGTAGTACCTGTAATCATTCTTTCTTGCCGGGAAAGTTCCACCCATTACAATTATTTCAATCTTGTCAACGGAGTGACCTATCTCTTCGAGCTCCTTCACCCTGAAGAAGACCTGAGAATATGGATTATAGTTGTGCTGTTTTCCTCTCTGAGCTGCTGGCTCAAAACCTATATAGGACTGAGGAGTACTGTATTCAATACCACCGGGACACATGAGACATTTACCGTGCGGACATTTGGCTGGAGAAGTCATAACGCTGACAACAGCAACTCCCGAAATTGTTCTCACAGGCTTCAATTTAAGTGCTTCTTTAAGTTTGTTGTAATTATCGTTTCTGCCGTATTCTTTCTCGTAAGCTTTGAGTATATCTGCGTCGCTTGGGATTTCGTTTAACTTGTATTTTTTGCTAATATCTCTTTTTATTTTGGATATATCATGCTTTGTAATCTTTATTTTTTTGTTTTTGATAGCTTCAAGTACCTTTAAAGCTGCATCTATGCATGCTTTTTTGTTTTTGTTATCTTGTACAACCATGGTTCTTTCAAGTACTTCACTCACATGTTAAATCTTTCCTGAGTTTGGTTTGGTTAACGATCAATTTTTAAATTTTTATAATTTTTTATAATAGTAAATTAAATACTGAATTCACTCCAAGTATCAAGCTTTACAGCGCTTTAATCTGGCTTATTTTGAATTGTTCTTGTTATTAGGTAAATAAAAGAGCAGATATACTCGATAAAAGTCGAAAAGTTAATAAATAATAATGTAGACCAACCCAAGTAGTTTGTTGGAAGAAACCGAGTAATTATAGGAGGTGATTGATGTGGTAAAGGAGCTGACAAAAGAAGAGGCTGAAAGCATCAAGGCTGATGTTGTTGTGGATGCAAGAGGGCAATCGTGCCCCGGTCCAATGCTTGAAGCAAAAAAGGCATTGGCTGCAAAGGTGAAGGCAGGACAAGTTCTTGAACTTCTT
>QNXS01000051.1 GCA_003978865.1 Archaeoglobus sp.
AATAATGTTTTAAAGATCACTGAACTATTTCTCTTAACTTTTCCCATACTCCCTCTATTGCTTCAGCTGCCTCACCTTCAAACGGGAATTCAAGCCTTGAAATTTGCTTCGGAATTGAGTCGTCGTATGGTATTTTCCCTGCAATCTCAACACCTTTCTCTATACATGCTCTCTCTATTTTTTTAGTAACCTCCTTATTCAAATCCCATTTGTTTATAACCACCGCACTTTTTATTCTAAAATGATCAGTCAATTCGAGAACTCTTGACAAGTCTGATAGACCTGAGAGTGTAGGTTCTGCTACAATCAGTGCTATATCGGTGCTGGCAAGAGAAGCAATTACTGGGCATCCTATTCCCGGTGCGCCATCAACAACTATCGCAGCAGCACCAGTACTATCAGCCTCCGCTTTGGCAAGTTCCTTCACTTCCATTACCAGTTTTCCGCTGTTTTCTTCTCCCGGAAAAAGAATAGCATGTACCATTCTGCCGATCTTCGTATTTGAAACAAATATTTTTCCTCTTATTCCTTCAACCATTTCTATAGCTTCCTCCGGGCAGGCGTTGTAGCACAGAGAGCAACCTTCACAGCTTTTTTCATCCACCTCGTATCTACCATCGTTCTCTACTATTGCATCAAATCTACACAGTTTGTAGCACAGTCCGCAGGAGACGCACCTGTCTGTAATCTTAGCCTTCTTTAATCCGGAAAATGGTTTTTCCTCCACTACCTCAGGATTTAGAAGTATGTGCAAGTTTGGAGCATCTACATCACAGTCCGCAATCACTATTCTCCGTATTCTCGAAAGAGTGTACGCAAGCTGGGCAGTTACAGTAGTCTTTCCCGTACCTCCTTTACCACTTATTACAGTTAATCTAAGCGGATTTTTTTCCGTAAACATTCGATCACCTCTAATCTAAACGATCTCCTTCAGTCTGTCGTATATTGACTCAAACTCCTGCCTCAGGCTTTCGAGTAGCATTCCCTTAGAATACTTCTCCGCAAACTCCCTGCTAAACGGAATTCTGCCAATAACCCTAAATCCTTCTTTTGCGCACATCGATTCTATGTCAAACGGAAGTCCGTGTTTGTTTATTACTACTCCAAAAGGTTTTCCGATTGACCTTACAACATCAGCAGCGATTTTCAGATCGTGAAAACTGAAAGGCGTCGGTTCTGCAACCAGAATTACGAAGTCGGCAGCTTTGACACTCTCTACCATCGGGCAGGAAACACCCGGTGGACAGTCAATTACCGCATCTCTTTCCATCTCCCTTTTCATTGCCTTGATTATTGGTACTGGAGATACTTCACCAATATCAATTTCTCCGTAGGTCAGCACGTTCTTACCGTTGTTAAATACATCAACTATTCTACCGATTTTTCTATTTACTTCTTTCATAGCTTTCTCCGGGCAGAGATATACACATGCACCACAACTGTGGCAGATTTCAGGGAAAATTACAACAGAATTTTTAAGTATAACTATAGCGTTATACTGGCAAACATCCTTGCAAACACCACAAAGGTTGCAGTTTTCTCCCACTTCAGGCACCGGTCTGTAGACAGGCTTATCCCTCTCCTCACCTCTAATAAAAATTCTTGCATTTGGTTCTTCAACATCAAAATCGTAAAGCTTCAATCCTGTAAATATGGAAAGGTTTACTGAAACTGTTGTTTTTCCAGTGCCTCCTTTCCCAGAGGCTACTGCAATTCTCATTTAATCCACCCTGCTTACATCCTGCCCATTCTTCTTCCACCCATACCTCTGCCCATTCTCCCTCCGCCACCAGAGGACGTAATGTTTTCAAGTTCCCCCCTGATAGCCTTTTCCACAGCTTCTCTGACATTCATTCCGGCAGCTCTGTAAATTTTTATCCCGGCAGAAGTTAGAACGTTGTAGGCGTTGGGCCCTATGTTTCCTGTAAGAACGCAAGATACATTTTTGTCTATCATAAGTTGAGCTGCAGCAATTCCAGCTCCTCCACCCGCCATTGCTCTCTCGTTGTTTACAATTTCAACGTCCTTTATTTCCGCTCCATCAACCTCAACGATGGTAAAATTGGGTGCTCTTCCAAAAATCTCTATTACTACATCGTCGAGTCCACCTCTTGAAGTAGATGCGGCTATTTTCATGCTCAAGCTAATGAATTCACGTTATTTAAATTTTTAGGTTATCCTAAAATTAGACTTTTCCTCATTTTAACTTAAAACTGGAAAAAAATCACAATCTCTCCAGAACAATAGCCACACCCATCCCACCACCGACGCATAGAGAAGCAACACCGTATCTTGATTTTCTCCTCTGCATTTCATGGAGTAATGTTACTGTGATTCTTGCTCCTGTAGCACCTATTGGATGCCCCATACTTATTCCGCTTCCATTTACATTGATGCTATCCATTCTCTCTTCCAGTCCCAATTCTCTTATAACTGCAATTGTCTGAGCGGCAAAGGCTTCGTTAAGCTCAAACAGATCTATATCATCTAATTCCAGATCCGCTAATTTTAGCGCTTTTCTGACTGCCGGTACTATTGAAAGTCCCATATAAGCTGGGTCTATTGCCGAGCAGGAATATGAGACTATTCTTGCAATTGGCTTCAGTCCTAATTGATAAGCATACTCCTCGCTCATGACCATTACGGCTGCTGCTCCATCGTTAATTCCGCTTGCATTACCTGCTGTAATTGTTCCATCGCTCTTAAAAGCGGGCGGAAGCTTGGACAACTTTTCGATACTTGTATCCCTTCTTGGATGTTCGTCTCTATCAATTGTAATCTCTCCTTTCTTCGTTCTAAGTATTACAGGCTCTATCTCTTCCAAAAACTTACCTTCGTCTGTAGCTTTTATCGCCTTCATGTGACTCTCGTAAGCAAGTTTGTCCTGTTCCTCCCTGCTTATTTCGTACTTTTTAACTATGTTTTCTGCTGTAACTCCCATGTGATAACCGTAAAACTTCTCCCAGAGACCATCGAGCACCATCAAATCAACAATTTCTCCGTTGAACATTCTGTAACCCCACCTTGCTTTTAGCAGGGCGTATGGGGCATTGCTCATGGATTCCATCCCACCAGCTATTACGGCTTTTCCTCCGCTTAGAATGCTTTGAGTTGCAAGAACTATCGCTTTCATACCGCTTCCACACACCATGTTTACTGTGTAAGAATACACTGTTTTCGGAATTCCTGCGTATATAGCAGATTGTCTTGCCGGGTTTTGTCCCTGACCTGCTTGAAGAACGTTTCCCATTATAACACAGTCCAGTTCTGTTTCTTTCCCGTCACCAACTTCATCCATCAGTTCATAAAAATATGAATCCACCATACACTCTCTTTCAAGCTTGGAGGGATAGTACTCATATTTCTCCGCAGGAAGAAGCTTCAACTTTTTTAGAAGTCCTCTTATTGCGATTTTACCAAGCTCATAAGCTTGCAAGTCCTTAAGACTGCCTCCAAACTTTCCTACAGGTGTTCTTACAGCTCCGACAATAACAGCATCCATGATTCTCAGACGTGTTCAAGAAAAATATATTTTTTCGACATTTTTAATCCTTTAATTCGTTTTTCAACGAATAGCCGGTAAGTACAAAATGTTTGTGTCAAAACACATCTCCCGTGAGCAAGGTAAACTATTTATCTTATGATGAGCATTATTATTAATAACCATGAAGCTAAGGTTATTGCGAAAGCACGCAGATACGGAAACAGAAATTGCAGATGAAAAAAGTACAGAAAAAACTGAATCACTGGAGTACTTCAGAAAGCTTGCTGAAGAAACTGCAAATAGTTACGATCCACCAGAAGGATGGTTGGAAATAGATAGATACCCTGTATATGACATGTATGTATTTTCGAGCGTCCACATAGTTGTGAAAGAAGATGAAAACGACATGGCGTATCACGTTAAAGAACCAGAAATCGGCGAAGATGAGAAAAAAACTGTAGAAGAACTTTTATCAAAACT
This sequence comes from Archaeoglobus sp., assembly GCA_003978865.1. GTDB lineage: Archaea > Halobacteriota > Archaeoglobi > Archaeoglobales > Archaeoglobaceae > WAPX01. The sequence goes on from QNXS01000051.1 coordinate 3,965, forward strand.
CGAATACTTACCCGTTTTGCCCGAAGAAATGAAAAACACCGATAAATTGGAAATCCTGAAATCGAAGACAGATAAAATTTTAGATGATTTTAGGATAAAGCTAAATAGAGATGAGTACTATAAAGTGTTTTACTATGTATTGAGAGATACTGTTTTATATGGTAAGATAACACCGCTTATGTATGATCCTATGCTTGAAGATATATCGTGCAACGGCTACAACAAACCTATTTTTGTATTCCACAGAAAATTTGCCAATTTAAAGACAAACATCACTTTTGACAGCGATGAACTTGATTCATTTGTTATAAAGCTTGCCCAGCAGTGCGGGAAGCACATAAGCATTGCAGAACCAATGGTCGATGCTTCAATGCCAGATGGAAGCAGAATTCAGATGACTCTTGGTAAGGAAGTTACAGATCACGGTTCAACTTTTACGATAAGGAAGTTCAGGAAAGAACCCATAACCCCGATTCACCTTATAAAATGGAAAACCTTCAGCAGTGAACAGATGGCATATCTCTGGCTTTGCATAGAAAACAGAAAGAACTTGATCTTTGCTGGAGGTACTGCAAGTGGTAAAACGACATCCACAAATGCTGTTGCTCTATTCATACCCAAAAAAGCAAAAATAGTAACAATAGAAGATACAAGAGAGTTAGTTTTACCACACAAAAATTGGATTCCCGCCGTAACAAGAGAAGCTCTACAAAAAGGGGCTAAGCCAATAGACATGTACGATTTGCTAAAAGCTGCACTCAGGCAGAGACCTGAATACATAATAGTTGGTGAAGTTAGAGGTAGAGAAGCACTGACTCTTTTTCAGGCAATGAGTACAGGGCATACAACATACTCAACACTTCATGCAGATTCG
>QNXS01000008.1 GCA_003978865.1 Archaeoglobus sp.
CTTTTTAAATTAAAAAAATAGTAAAAATAAATTAAAATTGAACCGGGAAATCACAATCGACTAAAACAGAATTTTTAATGTTGCTTTGCACGAAAAAAGAGATTGTGCTTACTTTGAAGTTGAGAAACTCTTAAATACACCTATAATAACGCTTACTGTGCTGGGTTATAAGAGAACAAATTGAAATTTAAAATTAATATGTTTATTTTTTAATAATTTAACCGAAATTTTTAAATACTAAAAACAGTATCAATCATTACAATTTAGGGGGTGCAATAATGGGACTGGAAGATGCCGGAATCGTAAAAGAGTGGTGGGCAAATCCAGCAGTGGTAGGATTGATGGGTTTTGCTCTTACAACAATGGCTACAGGGTTATCTGTTATGGGATACTGGGGAGGAGGTCCAACTCTCTGTTTAGCTCTGGCTTTTGGAGGGACAGCACAGTTCATAGCGGGAATAGTTGACCTCAGAAAGGGTAGCATATTTGGCGGTTCAGCCTTTATGGCTTATGGTGCTTTCTGGTGGGCTGTTTTTATAAAAGATGCAATTCTACCAGTATTTGGTGTTAAAACCGCTGCTATGGGTAATGCTGGCTTTGCATTGATGTGGTTCCTATTTACGTTCGCATTTATGATTGCATCGTTCAGGGTTGGAAAGTTCCTCGCTGCACTGTTTGTCCTTCTGTGGATAGCATTTGGTTTACTTGTGTTGCTACCACTAAACATGGTTCCAGCAAAACCTGTTGGAGCAGAGATATTCATTACAGGCTTGCTTGCATGGTACATCGCAATGGCTGAACTTGTAAATACAACATACGGCAAAAACGTACTACCACTATCTTAAATTTTTATTGAAACTTTAAAGTTATATTTACTGCACTTGTATTCTAACAAAATATTTTACTTTCTATTTTTGCACGAGTAATCAAAGTTAAAATTTAGATAACTTAATTAAATCAGGCATTGAGAACTCCAGCGAGGTGCGAGAGTGTACGATGTTGTAGTTGCAGGTGTTGGCATAGCTGGGGCTTTTACACTGAGAACTCTTTCAAAAAATCTCAAAGTGGTGGGAATTGACAAAAGAGAAAAACTTGGCTATCCTGTTGAATGCGGGGAGCTTGTACCAACAAAAAAAGAAATGAAGAGTTTACTTCCACATCTTGAAGACTACTCAATTTTTGACATACCTGAAAAGTATACGAGCAACAGAACAAAGTTTCTTGAGTTTGTGATACCAAATGGGAAAAGCGTTAAAGTTGAATTTGAAATGCTTGTTATAAATAGAGATCGTTTTATCTCAGAAATTGCAGAAAAAAGCGGGCATGAAATAAGAAACAGGACAAAAATACTTGGATACGAACCGGAAGAACAAAAGTTAAATCTGAGAGATCTGAACAGAATGAAAAACTACGAACTAAAAGCTGATGTTGTGGTGGCAAGTGATGGGGCAAATTCCAGAATTGCAAAGAGTCTTGGAGTATGGAAGTACGAAATAGCCTCAGCCAAGCAGTACGTTATGACAGACGTTGAATGTGATGAAGATACCGTTTATATGTTTGTCGGAAGCAAAATAGCTCCGGGCGGTTATGCATGGATAATCCCGAAAGGTAATGGAATAGCAAATGTGGGAGTTGGAATTAGACAGAGTTTTATTTCCAAGGATGACAGTATACACAAAATATTGGACAGGTTTGTAAAAGAGTACCCGTACAGTTCGAGGTACTTGAAAAGGGCAGAAGTTATATGTAAGATTGGTGCAGTTGCTCCGGTTGATAAACCAATTGATAAAACTGTTTTCAACAGAACTTTGCTTGTTGGAGATTCAGCAAGCATGATACTAAGCCACGTAGCAGCAGGAATTCCCGTATCAATGATAGCCGGAGATATAGCCGGCAGGGTTGTTAACGATTACTTTAATGGTAAAGCCGATATTGAAATGTATGAGAGAATCTGGAGAGAGAAACTCCTCGACACAATGATGAACAGTTACAGAATAAAGCAATTGTGGGACAAAATTTCTATTACTGACGAGAAAATTTGCAAATACTTTAAATTTATAGGAAAGAAAGATATGGCTGCCATTTTGAGGAGTAGGATTCCAGTTAAACTAAGAATAGCGGAGCCATTTATGCCAATTCTTAATATAGTTTTTTAATTATGAATTATGTCTTTTAATAAATTGCATCTATTAAACATTTTATCCGGTTACATCGAAACATCCAAAAACTGTGAAACATAACTAAACTTAATGCTGAAACTCGTAATAGCAGCGGCTTTTAGGGCGAAAGGTAAAAGAAGTATGACAAAGTCGGATCTAACTTACTTCATGTCTTTTAATCTCAAGTGGTTTACCCACGACAAAAGTAAGTCTGTAGTGGAAAAAGCGATAGAGAAAGGTCTGTTGATTGAAGAAGAGGGAAAGCTTAAACCTTCTTTTGATATATACTCAATCAAAATACCGGTCAACTTCGAGCCAGACCTTAGTACTATCGACCACACTTCATTATTTGAAGAGATACTGGAGGAAATTTCAATCCACACAGGATTAGAGAAAAATGAATTAATTTCCAAAGTAAACTCTGTTCAAGAGAAATTTGAGGGGCTTTTGGATGCAGAAGTTGTTGCACTTATAGTAGCTAAGGAATACGGCATGGACGTCAGCAAGTACCTTGACAGTGTTGAGAAAGTGACGTTAATCAGTTAACCTGATTAATAATTTGATTAAATTTGATTTAATTTGATTGTTTAAATTGTTATATATTTTAGGAGTATGAAAGTTCTCAAAGTTGCAGATCAACCAGCACTGCTACTGAAGGGCAGAAACAGGATACTTGTAGTGGCTGACCTACATGTAGGTATAGGGGGGTATGTGGATCCGGAAATTGTTAATTCGGTTATTGATCTCTACGAATACTGTATGGCTGATGAACTGGTAGTTGTGGGAGACTTTAAACACTCTATCGCAGCGAGGTGGAGAGAAGTAAAGGAGTTTTTGAGACTTGAAAAAGAAGTTGAATTAACTTTTGTGAAAGGTAACCACGATGGTGGATTGAAGGGTACAATGGAGCTGGAGTTTGGTAAGCTATGTCTACTGCACGGGCATGTTAAACCAAAAACAGAGTGTAAGCGATTGATTATCGGGCACGTTCATCCTGCAGTATACATAGAACACGGAGCTGGAGGAATAAAAGAAAGGGTGTGGATTGAAGGAAAGGTGGAAATAGTGGGTAAAAAAAGAGAACTAACAATTCTACCTGCTTTTAATGATGTATGTGCATCAACTGCTTTAAACTTAGAAAGGGCTCCGGGAATTCTGAAAAATGTAGATTTAAAATCAATGAAGGCTATAATGCTCGATGGAACTTACCTCGGAGAACTCGCTCTTTTTTGAGTATCCTTAAATTTTTATTAAATTTTTATTTAAATTTCTACATCATTAAATTTCAAATGAAGAAGTTAACAGTAAAATCCAGAGTAACTGTGCGGTGATACAATGGTAGTGGTTGTTGGTTGCTGTGGGTTCTGCACGTCTATGGAGAGTTATTTCAAAAATTACATGGCTGTTGAAGTTCAGAAAACTTTTTACAAGCCTCCAAATCCAGAAACGGCTAAAAGATGGAGAAATAAAGCTTCTAAAATTAATCCAAATTTTGAGTTTACAGTTAAAGCTTGGCAGATAATAACGCATCCACCAAGTAGTCCGACATACAGGAAGGCTGGAATAAGATGTGGGCGTTCATGCGCCGATTACGGTTATTTCAGGCTAAGCAATGTTGTAATGGAGGCATGGGAAAAAACAAGAAATATTGCGGACATTCTTAGAGCAAAGATTATTGTTTTCCAAACTCCGCCATCTTTCAGGGAAACAGAGGAAAACTTTGATAGGATTGTACAGTTCTTTTCCACCATAGAAAACTCAAAGTATGTATTTGTTTGGGAGCCGAGAGGCTGGAAAAACGAGAGTGTGAGAAAAATCTGTGAGAAAGTTAACTTGATTCACTGCGTCGATCCTTTTGTTTCTGACCCGTCTATCGTTGAGAGAGTTTCCTACTTCAGGCTACATGGAAAAACCAAAGAACAAAAGTACAGTAAAATGAACTACAGACACGTTTACAGCGAAGAAGAGCTTGAATGGCTGGGAAAATACATCAAAAACTTAATGTCAGAGAAAATATATGTGATGTTTAACAATATAAATATGTGTAAGGATGCCAAAAAATTTTTAAAAATATTGAGTGCTAAGAAATAACTATTTTCTCTACACCATCCACTTTGAGAAACTCATCAATTAATCTACCGGGAATTTTGGAATCGGTTACCACTGTTAACTTGGATTCTACGCTTATTTCAGGATCTTCTCCAAGAATATATCGTATAGATATTCCTTCCCTTGCGAGGATGCCTGTTATCGAGGCAACTATACCGACTTTTTGGCTTTCAGCATAGACTTCCAAAACACCGCACCCCATTATTCTGGCAACTTCTGTTATATTTGCAACTGGTTTTATCGAGGAAAATACTCGTTTCAACTCGTCATCGTTTTCTATGTTTTGAATAGCTGAAGTTACAACTTTTCTGTCCACACCTATTGCCTCAGCTATCTTTGCCGGAACGAGTTCTATGTTTCCGCAGTAAGCTTTTCCATTTCTGACACTTATTCCCAATCTCAAAAACTCCTTGGCAACAGCTATCTGAGAAGGGTATCTTTCGAACTTTTCTACTATTTTTCCCCACATTATCTTG
>QNXS01000001.1 GCA_003978865.1 Archaeoglobus sp.
ACACCTCTTTCAAATAATTTTTCGAGCATTTTTTCTATTTCGGCTATCTGGGCTCTCGGAAAAGCTATGCCAGCATCTCTCATCACTTCTTCAAAACCCAGATGCAGGTCAGCAATTATTGCCGTTTCACCTACCATAGCTGCTTTTTCGGGCGTAATTTTAACTTTGATTCCAATATCAATTTCCATGCCCGTGTCCAACATGAGCATTCAATTAAATTTTTAGCTTTGCTTAAACAGGTTAGAGAAGTACCATCTGAGCGTGAGGACAACCACCAATAATAAGTACTCTGTCTTTATCTACAATACCGGCTTCCACTGCAAGTTTAACAGCTTTTCTACCACTTATATTGGCTACTGTAGCTTTTTGCAGATACTCTCTGACTTTATTCGAATCCACATCCTCACTCCCATAAAATTTTTCAGTTATTTCAAGTTTCAAACCTCTCTTCTCATCTCTGAAGGTCATACCAACTATGTCCGAATCGCAAACAGCTACAAGTATCTCACCTTGAACCCTGTAAATTTTAAGCCTAAACATAATCAAAAAGACCTAACTGGATGTTTAGCTCCACACGCCATACACTTGAGAAAAAGAATCCTCCCCTCCCTTACAAGAATGGTATCTGGTGCTCCACACTCCCGACACAGAACATAGTCCTCCACGTATGAATTTACTTCCTTTTGAATTTCCTCCTCAGTAAACTTTCCCTGAAGTGTCAACCTTCCGGAATCCACAAATCCAGCAGTTCCAAGAGATTTTACCAGATATTTATACAAATGTTCTTCATTTCTGTTTACAGCTCTGGCTATCTGAGAAAAGTTTCTAATTATTGTTCTGCTTCCTTCCCTGAATGCACTAACACGCGGTACCTCAAACCTCTCCTTTCTTACAACGTTTTCCGGTAACTCTGAAAGTGCTTTTTTTAACAGCTCCTCGTAACTTCTCATACGTACCTCTCCACAGCTAAGGAGTAAATAAGCCTTTGCTTACTGTAAACGATTCTGATTAATTCTGAATTACTTAAAATATTAAACCGCAACACTTATTTACTTTTATTGATAACATTTAACTGGGGTGCCATCGCATTGGTAGCAGCCTTCCCGCCGTCACCGCCATAGCGTTTTTAACGGCACCCCCCTACTGGTTTTATGAATAGTTTACTTAGATATTCAAGACAGATCGAGGTGATTGGTAGAAATAACCAATTAAAGCTTTTGAAATCTTCCGTTCTTGTTGTTGGAGCTGGTGGACTTGGTAGTGCCGTGATCGCATATCTTGCCGGTGCTGGAGTTGGTATGCTGGGCATAGCCGATGGAGATGTTGTTGAAGTCCACAATCTCGATAGACAGATAGTACATGCAGGAAAAGTCGGAATGATAAAGGCGGAGTCAGCTAAAATCTTTGTCAAAAATTTAAATCCGGATGTCAAAGTTGTTACGCATGGATACTTTAACGAAAAATTGAACGTTGAAAAGTACGATGTTGTTGTCTCGTGTGTAGATTCGATAGAAACAAGGCACAAAATAAACAGAGTTTGTTTTAAATCAAAAAAACCACTCGTCCATGCTGCTGTTTCCGGATTTGAGGGCGAGCTTATGGTATTTGACTTCAGGAACGGTTTCAGAGAAAGCAGTCCATGCTACAGATGTGTGTACCCTGAAAATGTTGAAGCTCAAAAAAATTCTGTTGTTTCACCTGTAGCAGGCATAGTCGGAAGCTTACAAGCCCTAGAAACTATCAAACTAATATGCAATTATACTATTACACGAGAGCTGCTTAGAATGGATTTCAGACACATGGAATTTATAAGAATAAAAGTTTCAAAGAAAAAAGGATGTCCCATTTGCTCATTATTTTAATTAGCCAATATAGGTTCAATTAGTTTTTTAACATCGTTAAAGACTTCATCCACACTTCTCCGTGCATTAACTACCTTTACTTTTGCCTTCTCGTTTTCTGCAATTTTGAGAAACATATCTCTAACCTTTTTGAGATACTCAAGTTCCTCAAACCTGTTTTTTTCTGAACCTCTCTTTTCTATTCTACTCAAGCAAATTTCCGGGTCACAATCTAAAAGAACAACTAAATCAGGTTCTGGAGCGATTTTTAGGTTTTCTATCCTGATTTTCTCGATATCTATGCCTCTCGCACCCTGATATGCCATGTTTGAATAGTAGTACCTGTCCATTATTACAACTGAATTTTCCCGAAGATTCGGTAGAATCTTTTCTCTTACATTTACCTCTCTATCTTTGAGAAACAGTCTTAACTCCTCCTCCACACTCAGACTTTTGCTGTAACTCTCTCTTATTTTTCTACCCCAGACACTATTTCCCGGTTCTTTGACTATCACAGCTTTAACTCCAATATTTTCAAGCCATTTTTTGAGAGCTTTTGCAAGTGTCGTCTTTCCAGCTCCGTCAATTCCTTCAATTGCTATCAAAAGTCCCTTTTTCATTGTATCCACCTTTCATATTAGGTTTATATTAGGTTATTTTGTTTCCACTTTTTTGCTGTTGGGTTTAATTTAGTTTGAGCTGTGAATTTTTTAATTTTTACAGATTTTACTGAATTTTGGCATTCAGCCAGAATTCAGTCAGAATTCAGCCAGAGTTCAACACCAAAAAGTAATTGTAACATTGCATGATTTTTTAGATTTAATGACATCAGAGCCAAATCACAATGGCTGGCTAATAATAACAGAAAAGCACAACACTGCAAAGAGAATAGCATCAATACTTTTCAAAGATGTAAAAACTGAAAAAAAGTACAACACCACATACTACTACTCACCTTCAAACAAAGCTTACGTTGTTGGACTGAAAGGACATATAGCTGAACTGGATTTTCCAGAAAAGTACAACAACTGGAAGAAAGTTCCTATTAGAGATCTGATCAGAGCTGAACTTGTAAAAAATATAAAAGAAAAAAAAATTGCCAGACTCCTCAAAGAAATAGCAAAAAAAGTTAGCAAAGTTACTGTGGCTACAGATTACGATAGAGAAGGTGAACTAATAGGACTGGAGGCACTTGAAATTGTTAAGGATGTAAATCCAGATGTGAAAGTTGATAGGGCAAAATACAGTGCTATAACTCCCACAGACATAAAAAAGGCTTTTAGAAGTACAGTAAATGTTGACGTTAACCTTGCAAAATCTGCTGAAGCGAGACAGAGGATTGACCTAATATGGGGTGCAGCTTTAACAAGATTGATATCTATATCCTCTGGCAGAATGGGAAAAGACTTTCTGAGTGTTGGTAGGGTTCAATCTCCAACGCTCAGACTGATAGTTGAGAGAGAAAGAGAAATTGAAAACTTTAAGCCTATACCATACTGGGAAATTTATGCAAAATTCTGTGATGATAAGTGTTTTATTGCGAAACATATCAGAAGGTTTGAAGATAAAGAAGAAGCTGAAAGAGCTTTTAATTTAATTGGTTCCAAAGCTGTAGTGAAATCCTTCGAAAGAAAAGAAAAAGCTGAGAAAAAACCGACACCATTTAACACAACAGAGTTTCTGAGAGAGGCTTCCCGTTTTATGAGTCCAGCAAAGGCAATGAGTGTTGCGGAAGAGCTGTATATGGAGGGTTACATATCCTATCCAAGAACGGACAACACAGTCTATCCACCAACCCTCAATTTGAAATCAATAGTCAGTATGTTTGTAGGCTCTGAATTTGACGAGGAAGCGAAAACGGTTTTACATAGTAAAATGGTACCATCTAAAGGAAAGAAGAAGAGTGAAGACCATCCCCCCATATATCCTACAGCGGTTGCTGACAGAAACAATCTTGGAAGAGAAAAATGGACAATCTATGAACTTGTAGTCAGGCGCTTCTTAGCCACTCTTGCGGATGAAGCTGTTTGGGACTGGAGAAAGGTGATTGTTGAGAGTAACGGGCTACTTTTCAGTGCAACAGGTAAGATCCTGATAAATGCTGGATGGAGGAAGATATATACATACTCAAAAGCCGAGAATATTGAACTACCTCTGTTGAAAAAAGGCCAAGAACTTAGAGTTGTGGATAAAAAGCTTGAGGAGAAAGAAACAAAACCCCCAACAAGATACGGTGCTGGAAATCTTATAAGAATAATGGAAAAGCTCGGTCTTGGTACAAAATCAACAAGGCATGAAATAATAAACAAACTCTACAGCAGGAAGTACGTTTACGGAAATCCCATGAAACCAACACAGACTGCTTTTGCGGTTATAGATGCACTTAAAAGTAGTGCAGAAACAATAACCTTACCAGAGATGACTGCCAAACTTGAAAGTGAAATGTACGCAATAGCTGAGGGAAAAATGAGTGAAAAAGATGTTGTAAAAAATTCAATAGAAATGCTTGACGAAATTTTAAGCAAAATAGACTTAGATAAGCTGTCAAAAGATCTCAGAACAGGCGTGAAACTCGATAGAGTTGTTGGAAAATGCCCAAACTGTGGAAAAGAACTCTTGATAAAGAGAAGCAAAAATGGTAGATTTATCGGATGTTCGGGGTATCCAAATTGCAGGTTTACTTTACCGCTACCCCAGAAAGGCACAATTTACATTACTTCTCAAATTTGTGAAAAGCATAACATAAAGAAGATAAAGATTAGAACAAAAAGAGGTTACTGGAATTTGGGATGTCCGTACTGTAATTACTTGGAATGGAAGAGTTCATCAAAAGA
>QNXS01000023.1 GCA_003978865.1 Archaeoglobus sp.
GGAGAACTAATGATGTCTTTGAGAAGGTACCTCACTACAGTTTACGATTGGACAGGTTTAGCCAAGAAGATATACCTCTCCAAGGCTTGGGAGGTTTTTCTCGTTAGCTTCCTGTTCTTTGTGACGCTCGGAGTAATTTACCTGTTCCACGGGCCAATAGTCACAACACATACCGAGCTTGAAACTTTTGCCCCAGCAAAAATTGTGCATCCAGTTGGTTATGCTTTCGGAACAGTTTTAGCACTTATACTTTTGATTAGTATTTACAGAATGCACAAGTTCGTTATGAAGGATTTTGGAGTTAAGATCCCACTTTCAGTATACATTAGCGAGTTGGGTACTCTGGTTAAGCATTTTGCAACTCAGGCACAACTGAGATTCTGTGAGAACAAATCATTTTGGATAAAACACTTGCTTCTAATGAGCGGGTACTCTGTAGCGTTTATACTCGTTCAGGTGGATTACTTTACCCGCTGGTCTCTGACAAATACTCCACCACCGTTCTGGCATCCGGCAAAAATACTCTGGACATACTCCATGGTAGCGATGTTATACGTTACAACTGTGGCGATCATAGGGAGGCTGAGGAAAAAGGAGCCTATACACCAGTATTCACATCCCACTGACTGGATGTTTCTAATACTGCTGTGGCTTACCGTGTTTACAGGATTGCTTGTGCGTGTGTTCATGCAGCTCGATTGGCCATTGCCGACATACTATGCATTTTCAGTTCATTTGGCACTTGCAGTTCCACTGCTCGGCTTGGAAGTTCCGTTTGCAAAGTGGTCACACCTTGCTTACAGACCCTTTGCGATGTACTTCACCAGCGTTAAGAAGAGAGCTCTGGAGCTTACGCAGAGCGGGCAAACCTCAGAGTAATTTATACTTTACTTTTACTTTTGTTTTTTTATTTGTTTTTTTAACTAACTGTGTTTACTTTCTAAGCATAAATCAAATAGTGCAAAACCGGAGAGGTTGAACATGGAAATAGTTCCAGTAGCTTTTGATTCATTTGGAGTTAGAAGTATGGCAACTTTCATAAAATCGGAGACGTCCATCTTTATAGATCCGGGAGTTGCACTGGGCCCAAAAAGATACGGTTTACCACCACACCCCTTAGAGTTTGAAGCTGAGAAAAAATTCTGGCACAGAGTAAAAGAGAAAGTGAGAGCATGCGAAGTCATAGTTATAACTCACTACCACTACGACCATTACAATCCAAGGGATATTGAATTTCTTAAAGGAAAGACTTTGCTCGTAAAACATCCAACAGAGAATATAAATAGAAGTCAAAAAAGGAGGGCATCGTACTTTCTTTCCCAGATTAACAGTATATGCAACGTTGAATATGCGGACGGCAAAACATTTGAGTTTAACGGTGTTAATTTGAAGTTTTCAAATCCAGTATTTCATGGAACGAGCAGTAAACTCGGTTACGTGGTCGAAGTGCTGGTAGATGATGGAAATGAAAAATTCTTATTCTCCTCTGACGTTGAAGGTCCCAGCCTTAAAAATCAGCTTGAATTCATGATCAAAAGTAATGCAGAAACTGTGTTTATTGATGGACCCATGACGTACATGCTTGGGTACAGATACTCCTCAGCATCCCTTGAAGCTTCGATAAACAACTTGATTGAGCTTATACGCAGAACAGACGTTAAGAAATTAGTACTCGATCACCACCTTTTAAGAGATTTAGAGTGGAGGAAAAAAGTGTCGAAAGTGATAGAAACTGGAAAGGATGCTGGAGTTTGCGTTTGCTCCGCTGCTGAGTTTGCGGGATATGAAGAAAACTTGCTCGAGGCAAGGAGAAAAGAACTATACAAAGAATTTCCGCTATAATCAACTTTTTGTACACATTACTCTGCTTTACTCTGCTGTTTTGATTCACTCATAACCCTTAAATACAAGCTTGCCCTCGTAAAGAGGGGTGCAGAGATGATTGAGGTAATAGTTATCACGGGCAGAACAACAGAACAGGGAGTAACTATAGATGAAAAACTTAGTGATAGCTATATGAAAGCTGTGTGTATCTGTGAAATGAACAGAAAAGACATGGAAAAGATTGGAGTTAAGAATGGGGATCGGGTGCTTGTAAAAAATGAGCTTGGGGAAGTTGTACTCTATGCTAAAGAGCCGGAAGAGGATCTGCAACCACCAGAAGGTATAGTTTTCATACCATTGGGACCGTACGCAAACAGAGTTGTTGGAATTTTAAATGGTAGTGGAACGCCACAGTACAAAGGTGTGAAAGCAACAATTGAAAAAACTGATAGAGAAGTTGTTCCTGTTGAAGAAGTTATCAACCTGTAATAAACCTAAAACCGGACTACTGCTCCACAAGTTTAAGTAGTTTTTCACCACCTTTTTCGCTCAATTCCGCTCTAACGTAGTGATCGCTTATAGCTTTAAGAGTTTCGTTGTATCCCTGTATCATCACAGATATTAGGTTTGCTCTGACTTTTCTGAGTTCCTTGGACAAGTCCTCGACAAAATCTTCCCCGTCTGTTATAATGACTATCGTATTTGTGTACTCCGAAAATTTCTCTTCAAGATCGTCTATGGCTGTTCCTATTGCATTTGTGATATCCGTTCCACCATTGGATTGAACCTTGAGTATTGCATCCACTATCTCTCTTGCTTCTGTAATTGGCAATTTGGGATGAACCTTTGTATCAAAAAATCTTAGGAAGTACTTTCTTTTCTTGGTTTTTGACATTCTGTATATTGCCATTGCTACACTTCTTGCCCATACAGTTTTTTCACCCACCATAGAACCGGATTTGTCTATGAGTACGTAGTATGCGCCTTCACTTACTTTGAGTTTTTCTCTTGAAAGAAAACCATCTGAAGTTAGTTTCCTCGTAAAAAGTTCTTCTGGCAGGGCAAGCTCTCTTGGAAGTGCCCTTTCAACCTGTTTTGTAAGCATGTATCCTGAGAGTTCATCTCCAGTTTTTCCCTTAACCTTTGCTATCCTTGTAGCCTTCGGAACAAAGTCCATCATTTTTCTGGACATCCTTACTATGTGTTTCAGCTCTTCAACAAACATCATCTGCTTGGCCAAGTTCAATATCTTCTGGAAAGTTCCTGCCTCTCTCCCGGCACTTTTTCCCCCCATAAGTTCCCTTATTTCTTCAGCGTTCTTGGTTACACATTCCGCCTCCTTAACAGCCCCATCCAGTAGCTCTTCTATTTCTACCTCTGCGATTCCTGATAAACCTGATAAACCACTCCTACCAGATATACCGGAGAGTTTTCCACCCCCGAGATCAATCATTCCCCTTATTCTTCCGACTATGTACTTTGTAAGAGCTATGCTGTAAACCAAGCTCAGTTCATCATCAAGAGTTGTAAGTGTCTTCAGGGTTTGATATCTTTCTCCAGCCATGTATTCATCGCAAAACCTCCTTGCAGCCTCAAGTATATCGTCATCGTTTTTACTTCTTAGAAATGGATATAATGAGTAATGCATAAAGTACGAATCGGTGGATATTATACGAATTTGCTCAAACTTATCGTATATCTCCTGCATTTCGGGCGGTAGAAAAGAACCTATCCTCCGAGATACAAGCAAATACACGTAATCTCTCGTCGTTACATTTATTAAATTATTCACTAAATTATTCTTAATTTTATTCTTAATTCTGCCTGCCATACCCAAGCGTTATTTTATAACTCTCCAAATATCTCCGCTTTTTTTCGTTCCAATATATCTTTCGCCCTGAAGATTGACGTCTTTAGCTGTCTTATGTATGGCATAAGCCTTGGATTCTGTGGCATACTTTCAAGCATCTCGTTTGCTTTGTTGCAGATTGAAGATAGCATCCTGAGTTCATCCACTCCCCCTCCTCTACTCAGTTTTATTACATTTTGGAGTTCAGAATTTACAGTTTGTATGCGCTGTATGTGTTTATAGTAACTGCTCAAACCGAGTTCAAATATTACCTGATCTATTTTTCTTATATCATCCTCATCGTGTGCTGCGACAAACTTTAAAGCTTCAGCCAGACTATCAGGTGATAATTCATCCTCCCCGTATATTACAGATATGGCGCTTGCAACTTTTAATAGTTTTATTTTTCTTCTATCGGATAATCTTACTCCTTTTTGTTTAAGAGAAGCTAAAGCATCAAGATAAACCTGCATCAGGTTACTTTCTGGTACTTTCCTGAACCTTTCCATTACAAGATGCTGTATATGTTTCACATCGTTAACACTTACTACTGGTTTCAGCTTGATGTCTTCTAATACTATGCCCCGCTCAACAAGCTCACTCCAAGCATCCTCGGAGACACTCTTTACGAAACATCTAACAGTAAGTCTATCGTAGAATGCAGCATCCTCAGCATCACTGCTAACTTCGTTGCTTGCGGTATACATTGTTAGCATCGGAAGTCTTGAGTAACCTCCATTGTTTCTGAATCTCCTATTCAAAATTATGTCAAGCAATATATTCCGTATAGCTGAAGATGCCTTGAATATCTCATCAAGGAAAACTATTTCTGCTTCTGGCAACCGTCCATCAGTTCTTCTTACGTACTTTCCGTCTCTTAAAGCATTTATATCTAAGGGTCCAAGAACTTCATCGGG
>QNXS01000064.1 GCA_003978865.1 Archaeoglobus sp.
ACTATCCTGTCGGTATACCTTTTAACCTATGCTGTTTACAATTATAAATCAAACTTCTGTATGTATATGACCGTATTTTTGCTTAAATCAACAGTAGCGTTGATTTCTGCTTATGGGCTTTATCAAGCAACATCTCGCTGGAGAACAAAAGTTGAAAATGTAACCGAAACTTCACTCTATCTGAGTGTTATATATCTCTTAGGTAAAACGCATCCTTTCGGCGAATTCGGGAGAAGAGTTATTACAGATATGGCAGTTATTCCTGTTTTTGCATCTCTTGTAATCGGTGTTTTCACCGCATTTGTAATCATCAGGCTTGGAAAAGCCAACATCCCTTTCTTCTTTGACAGATTTGACGTACTCAGAATCAACTTTATGGTTGTCGCACTGGTAGGTCTCTGCTGCTTTGGAAACGGTGTTGCTTTTATATCATGTTTCCTGATAACAGCACTCAGCATTTACGCTCTCTTAAGAATATTCAAGATGTCAAAATTTGTTGTCATATAACAACTTTATACGGTAACTTTATACAACAAACTTTATTTACGCTAACACGGTTCGCAAAATTGAGACAACAAAACTGTTTTATTGTTTCATTCCCATGACCAGACATGAAAGTTCTTGCTTTTCAGCACTATCCAACCGAGCCTATGGGTTATATAGAGGACATACTCCGGGACAGGGGCATTGAATTCGAGTACATTAAGCTCTACAAGGAAAAGATAGACAGAAGCAAAGTTGAGGATGCAACCCATCTTGTATTCATGGGAGGGCCGATGGGTGTGTACGATGACTATCAGTTTCTTTCTGAAGAAAAAGAAATAATAAAGTCTGTTTATAGAAAAAAACCTGTAATTGGTATATGTCTTGGCGCCCAGCTCATAGCAAGCGCTCTTGGAGGTAGAGTGTACCCATACAAAAAAGAGCTTGGATGGTTTGAAGTTGAAAAAGTTTTTAATGACGTTGTTGTTAATGACCTGCCAGAAAAGATGACTGTTTTTCAGTGGCATGGAGATACTTTCACACTACCAGAAGACTCAATTTTACTGTATAGAGGACACTTCGTTGAGAATCAGGCATTCAGAGTTGAAAAGGCTTTAGCTTTACAGTTTCACCTTGAAGTTACAGAAAAAATCGTAAGAACTTGGCTTGAGGATGAAAATATGAAAGAAAGTGAAAAAAGAAAAATTCTTGAGGATACTGAGTATTACGTAGATGAAGCAAACAAGCTTTGCGAGAAGCTTATAGACAATTTCCTGAGAATGTAAAACCGGAGGGATAGAATGTTGCTTAAAGAGGAGGAGTTGAGAAGAGAGGCAGTAAAACTTTCTGCGTATCTGATGGCAATATCCGCAAGAACTGCCCCGAAAGCCAAGGGTGAAGATGATATTGAGATAGTTTACATCGATGGAGATGAAAAGAACAGGATATCAGAGGAAATGATAAAAATTGGAAAGGAGAAAGGAATCTATGGATTTGTTAGAGACGGTGAGAGCTTAAAGTTAAGCGAGGCAATTCTTCTGATCGGTGTTTTTGGGTGCAAACCCGTAAAACTGAACTGTGGAGCTTGTGGTATGAGTTGTGAGGACTTAGAGAAGGCTGAAAAAGTTGAGGGTAAAGACTACAGAGGTCCGAACTGCGCTTTTAAGCTTATAGACCTTGGAATTGCTGTTGGTTCTGCTGTAAAGTTTGCATCGATAGTAAACGTTGACAACAGAATAATGTACAGGATTGGTACGGTAGCGAGAAAGCTCGGATATGCAAAAGCTGATGTTGTACTGGGAATACCCCTATCCTGCACGGGAAAGAATCCGTTTTTTGATAGAAAAAATGGTAAAAAGTAAATGGTAAAAAGTAAATCAAATAAATCAAATGATGGATGTTCTGGACTTTCCAAGTACAGACCTGTCAAGGGAGTTATCTTTAAAGTTCGGGTACAGTGAATTTATACTGAGAAGGTGGATAGGATTTTTTGGAGAAAACGAGACAGTCAAGCTTGTAGAGGCAATGGAAGATGTTCCAAAGTACATTAGAGTAAATACTGTAAAAGTTAAAGAGAGAGCTCTCATTGAAAGAATTAAAAATAGAGGATTTAAACTCCGAAAAACTGAAGTTCCTTACTGCTACGAGGTCGTTGAAGAGCCTTATTCTTTAGGAGCAACTCCGGAGTATCTGATGGGATACTACTATATCATGGATAAATCCTCGTGCATACCGCCAATAGTACTTTCTGAAGAGTTTAGTAGATTTGAAAAAGAAGTTATCAGGGTTGCCGACTTTGCAGCATCTCCGGGAGGAAAAACGACGATGCTATCTCAGATAATGAAGGATAGACGTGTATCCGGGATTATTCTTGCACTGGAGGCTAAGAGAGATAGAATTCAACCACTCGTAGATAACATTCATAGAATGGGTGTCAACAATGTGGCGGTATTTCACATGGATGCAAGGAAGTTCCCGGAATTCAGATACGAAGTTGACGCTGTAATTCTTGACGCTCCGTGCAGTGGAGAAGGAATAATACACAAGGATAAGAGTAGAAAAGTGAGCAGAGGTGCAGAAGATATAGCTTTTTGTAGTTCCCTACAGCGGGAGTTGCTGAAAAGTGCAGTTGATTGTACAAAGGAGGGGGGAGTGATTGTTTACTCCACGTGTTCTTTAACTCCTGAGGAAAACGAGTTCGTTGTACAGTGGGCTGTCGAAAATTTACCTGTTGAGATAGACCGAATTGACTTTCCGGGAAGAGGAGGTTTAAAAAAAGCAGGAAATTTTGAGTTTGACAGTAGAATGAGATTTACAAGAAGATACTTCCCGCACACAGATAGATGTTCTGGGTTTTTTGTTGCCAAGCTTAGAGTTGTTTAGTATTTTTATAATATTTAATTTATATTAAATAAATATTTAAATAATTAAACTTTAAAATATCAATCCGGTTTAAATCTAAGTATTGCGGCTATGCCACCAAATGCATTGTAGAGCATTGCACCCTCCTCGCTCTCAGTGGAAAGAAACTCAACTTTTGCTCCCGTGCTCTCAGCAAGCTCAGATAACTCCAGAACTATATCCCTCCTCTCGACTTCCTCCATTGGGATATTGCAATCTTCGCAGAAGTGGTGACTTTCCCCCTTAAATCTGAGTGTAATTTCCACCTCCTTACCGCACTTGGGACATCTATACCTAACTCTCTCAAGCCTGAGGTCTTCACTGAGGAGAAGTGTATCAACAGCTCCGAGAGAAATATACCGCCTCACTTCATCTTCTCCATATGCTGCAAGACCGTCCTTGACAACTTCTTTGAGAAATTTGTTTACAAGTTTTTTCTCTTTCATCAGGTCAAGTTCCTGCAGAACATCCTCTGCTTTCTCAACAAGCTCGTACAATCCACTTTCATCGGTATAGCTAACATCGAACAGACCGACGATTTTTTTCTGCAATTCGTGGTGAAGATAGTTGCCCTCATAGAATTCCTCCTTTGTTGGAGAAGGCCCTCCTATCAATACGCCGAGAAGGTTGTCTTTATACGGGAGTAGAGCCTCCGTTGCTTTCTCCCCCACTTTCTTGTAAAACTCATGTATTGCTATCTCTCTCAACCTCTCAAACCTAACACTGCTCTGACCGCCCTGCCTGTGCTTTCCCGGTACCATCGATGTTGCTCTGCTCAAAGGCTCAATTCTCTTTCCCCTTAGAAGCCCTATGGTTGCCTCTCTTCTGTCTATAACTATCAGACCGTATAGATCTTTTTCCTTCAGCATCTCTTTCAGTGGTTCCAAGTAGAACGAGCTGTCACAGTGGTATTTGTACAGTGGAACCGGCTCTGGAGGCTCTATTATCTCTGTTATATGCTTCTGCTTTCCATTTGTCTCAACAACTCCGCTTATTATAACCATTCCATGCTCTGGGGGTTTTTTAAACATCTTAAGTCTTTGAAGAATTGCTTCAAGTCCGGCCATTACGTTCGTTCTTGTTTGTTTTGACTTTATATTAGAGGCTTGACTCAACTCACTTCGTAACTGAGATGATACATCGGCTATATTTTTGTCTGGAGGAATATACAGGGTTATGAGTTCCGTACCTTTTCCCCTATACTTTTCAAGCTCCTCAAGCTTTCTCTTGAACTCGTACTGAAGTTTTGAAGTCATGAACATCACCTCTGGACAGATTTTGGAAAATTTACTTAAAAAACTTATAGTTCGCTAAGGGGTGTCAAGATAAACACCAGTAGTTATAGAATGCTATAAAACTCTCCAACCAACTCTGAACTGAAGTAAAAGAACTCCTAAAAGGGAATCTGTTCCAGAATCTCTTTATCCTTTAAGCCTGAAAAAGACCCTTCTACAGCATTCTATCAGGGTTTCATGCTCGTATTTCAATCCTACTTTGCTCATTTATACCAGAAACCTCTGTCAACAACTACTTCTGTTGTTTTCACACTAAGGACTTCTCTGAGAAAACATAAGCATGAAAGGAACTTCTACCTTCAGAAGCCATAGCTAAGCATTCCTTAGTATCCTACATCTATAGCAGCCCATACA
>QNXS01000070.1 GCA_003978865.1 Archaeoglobus sp.
GGGGGGTATGTATGGGGATTGGAAAACTTGAAGTGAAGCTTGAATTTAGCGAATTCCCAAGAAAATACACGTGTGATGGAGAAGACGTCTCGCCAAAAATCGAAATTTCTGGAATTGGCGATGCAAAATCAATAGCGATAGTAGTGGATGATCCTGATGCACCTATAGGAACTTTCACACACTGGTTGATATGGAATATTGAGCCTGTGGAGGTAATTCCTGAGAACATTCCAAAGAAAGGCGAAATAACTGATCCACTGGTGGCTGTTCAGGGAAGGAACGATTTTGGAAATGTTGGATACAACGGTCCATGTCCCCCACCGGGAAAACCACATAGATATTTTTTCAAGGTCTACGCCTTAGATACAAAACTCGACATTCCTCCCGGTTCGGGAAAGAGCGAAGTAGAGAGGGCAATTGAGGGACACGTATTGCAGTACGGTGAGACTGTTGCAACTTACGGGAGATAGTCTTAGTAATTTTGTTCTTAGTTAATTATAATATTCTTTAGATGACTAAGTTGCTGGTATGACGTCAATAAACTTTGATGAAGAATATGTAAATCTGATACTTTCTGGCAGGAAGAAGAGTACTGTTAGAAAAGGTATAAAGAGTTATGAAACGGGAAAGATAGTTTACCTTAAAGCATCATCCAGACCATTTGCTAAGGCTAGAATAACCAAGGCTGTGGTTAAGAGGGTTGGGGAGTTAAGTGACGAGGACGCAAGAATGGATGGATTTGAGAATAGAGAGGAGCTTTTAGAAGCTTTAAAAAAGATATACGGAAGAATTAGTGATTCAGATATTGTCACAGTTGTACGCTTTGAGTTGGTATGATTTCAGGTTTTCATGTTTCAGGTTGTGTACTTGGAGTTTAACTCTACATAGCTGTAACTAAGGTCACATCCAACAGCGCAGCTCTTGCCATTTCCAACTCCAAGGTCTATGTAGAATTCTACCACGTCATTTTTCATTATTTTCATTATATTTTCTCTGTTTCCGACGTATCTGCCTTTGTCAAGTATCTTTGTTGATTTCCTCAATCTTTTACTCAGACCAAATGCTTCATCTGCTCTCCACTCACATCCCGCAACTTCTATTGTAATTCGATCATCCATATTTACCCCTGAGTAGCCGAGAGCAGCAATAATTCTTCCCCAATTTGCGTCACAACCAAAAAGGGCTGTTTTTACAAGAGTGGATGAGGCAACAGTCTTGGCTGCAATGTACGCATCATTATCACTTTCGGCTCCTCTAACAAACACCCTCATCAGCTTGGTTGCACCCTCCCCATCAGCAACTATCATCTCAGCGAGAACTGAACAGACGCATCTCAAGGCTCTCTCAAACTTACTCTCATTAACTTCCTTACTCCCTGTAGAAATTAATAGGACTGTATCGTTAGTTGAAGTGTCTCCGTCAACAGTTATTGAGTTGAAAGTTTTGGATACTGTTTTTTTGAGTAATTCATCAATTCTTTTCACATTGGCATCTGTAAAAATGTACGCGAGCATTGTAGCCATGTTTGGTGCAATCATTCCTGCACCTTTTGCAACTCCTGCCACAACCGCATCATCAACTCCCAAACCCCACTGCTTTGTGAATGCATCGGTGGTTGTAATTGATTTCGCAAATTCCCATGAACATTGATCATAATTTCCGAGTTTTGGATACACTTTTTCAACCATTTCGCCGATCCATTCCATGTCGAGTTGAACACCTATAATTCCGGTGGAGGAAACTGCCACATCTTTCGGACTACATTCAAGTTTCTCTGCAAGCATTTCAGCCATTTTCACAGCATTTTTTATCCCTTCTTTGCCTGTGTAGGCATTGGCATTTCCACTGTTCACTATTATTCCCTCCAAAAATCCGTTAGCTATGTTTTCCTCCGTTACTATCACAGGTGCGGCTCTGAACTTATTTTTCGTAAAAACACCTGCAACCTTTCCTCTGCATTTTACTATTCCCAGTCCACCCTTTTCAGTTTTTAAACCAGAACATTCAACACCTTCTACATCTGTTATGAGTTTGGGGGATGTATAGGATAGTTTCATATTAATTGTTAAATGGAGGTGTATTTTTATTTTAGCTCAACTTGAGTTTGATTTACCTTGTCATCTTTTTATCTTGTTATCTTGTTGTTGTCTTAACATCTTGATTACATCTTGATTTTAAGCGTTGCGAGATTACAGAATAGTTGCCGGAATCTGCAGCAGTTCTTCACCGTCTTTGTATATTGTTATGTCACCTCCGCTCTGTGAGACAACTATGGCTATTGCATTGGTTTCTCTCGATATAGCGGCGCATGCCAGATGTCTTCCCCCCAGTCCGGGTTTAATTTTTACATCTTTTGCCTGAACTTCTATGTATCTCCCGGCAGAAACTATGTATCCTTTTTCATCGACAACAAAAACTCCATCTAACTGTGCAAACTCCCTTATACTTTCCCAGTTAGTTGGATCCTTAACATCTCTAACAGATTCTGGATGCCCTTTGTAGGGATTAACTATAAGCTGTCTACTCCTCTTTAAAACCTCATCCACATCACCAACGACAAAAGCAGTTCCTATCGTTTTCCCTTCCCTTCCCTTGTGAGCTATGCTCAGTGAGACAGAAAGCAGTGCCTTTATAACTCTTGGTTCCACCCTTTCAGCACACTCTTCAAGGGCAGATTGAATTCTTCCCTTTCCAAAATCAACCAATATTATTCCTTTTAGCGAATCCATACATGTTACAGCAACCGCATTACCGTCTAAACCCATTCCCCTGAAGTAAAGCATTAGAGAAAGGTAATCCTTTGATTGTGAAATCAACAGCATTTTTTCTGCAATTTCCTTACCGAGCAGTTTATCCATGTTCGCTGTTTCGAGAGAACTTATTGCACTTTCAAGTAGAGTTGTGTAGGTCTTTGGGGCAGGGATTATAGTTATGCCGTCAACAACTTTTTCGGTGATATCTCTGTCCGAAATGACAATGATTGCCTTAGCCTCAACACTTTTCGCAAGGTTCAGTCCCTGTTCGAGCAGAAAATCAAGCATTAATTCTGGTTTATTTAAACAGTTTTTTAAATTTGCTGATTCCCCAACTTCAAGTAATATAAAATTGTGGAGCAAATGAAACAATTAAAATTAAATATGCTAAAAATTCAAACTAATTCAAACTTTTCTTGGATCTGTTATCTCCCCGTATATTGCTGTTGCTGCTGCAGTTGCAGGAGAAACAAGGTATATCTTGCCCTCAGGACTACCCTGTCTGCCTATAAAGTTTCTGTTTGATGTTGAAACACTTATTTCTCCACCGGCTATAAGTCCGAAACTACCGCCCATGCATGGTCCACAGCAAGGAAACTCTACTAATGCTCCAGCATCGACGAAAACGTCTATTAATCCATCTTTCAGTGCTTTTCTATATATGCTTCTTGAGGCAGGTATAACAATCAGTCTTACGTTTCTGGCAATCTTTTCTCCCCTTAAAAGCTCAGCAGCAACTTTCAAATCATCATATCTACCGTTCGTACAGGAACCTATAAAGACCTGATCTACTCTGACACCTTCCACTTCAGAAACTCCACAGACATTGTCAACTCTGTGCGGTTTAGCGACCTGTGGCTCCATGCCCGTCACATTTATTTCGATTTTTTCGTAATTTGAATCCTCATCCATATACACGGGCGTGTAGTTATCAGCATTACCAGTTTCTTTCAGATACTTGTAGGTAGCTTCGTCGAACTCCACAATTCCCGCTTTTCCTCCCATTTCTATTGCCATATTGCACATTGTCAGCCTGTCACTCATGCCCATATTTCTGACAGCTTTTCCTCCGTAAACGCATGCCTTGTAGTTTGCACCGTCAGCTCCAACGACTCCTATTAGCTTTAGAATGACATCTTTCCCGCATACGTACCTGTCTAATTTTCCATTAACTTCAAAGTAAATTGTCTCCGGAACTTTAAACCACAACTTTCCTGTTGCAAAAACAAATCCCATGTCCGTTGAACCAATTCCGGTTGAAAAACAGTTTAGAGCACCGTACATACAGGTGTGGCTATCAGCTCCAACTATTAGTTCCCCCGGTAAGGCATGTCCTTTTTCGACCATTATTTGATGAGCAATACCTTCTCTTACATCATAGTTTAAAATTCCATTCTCTTCAGCGAAAATTCTGAGCATCTTATGGGTTTCTGCAGCGTTTATACTATCTGCCGGAACCTGATGATCAAAAGCCATTACGATTTTCTCGGGATACTTTACTTTTCTCTCGCCTGTTATTCTTTCAAGAGCTTTTATGGCGAGAGGTGCAGTTATATCGTGAACCATAGCTCTATCTATTTTTGCCAGAACGAAGTCTCCAGCTTTAACATCTTTTCCGGAGGCTCTGGAGAATATTTTTTCGGCAATCGTTTTTCCATAACCCTCGTTTTTCGTTACTGCTGTTTTGGAACTCTTGGAACCCATAATGCCAGAAAAGTTAAGGGCTATTTAACGTTTTGCTACTGGACAAATAACAAATACTTCCAATCTACTAATAAACTAATAAATTAAAAGTTAATCTATAAATAATGTTACTAATCTATAATTCCATATAACCCCACAGCCACATTCATATTAATCCTGTTCGGTTTTTACAGCATCTATTATTGTTTTTCCAGCAACTATTTCATCTACACTGTGTATTGCTGCCCCCATATCTTCTATAACTTTTTTTATTTCTTTGTAGTTTATATTATTTC
>QNXS01000083.1 GCA_003978865.1 Archaeoglobus sp.
TATGGAATAATTAAATCATCTTTTTAGTTTTTCCCATTTGTATAGCTCCACAACTTCTGCAAGAGTTCTGCCTTTTTCTTCTATTTCTCCTCTTATTCTCTCTTCATGTTTTCTTACTTCCAGAGCTCTTTTGGCAACCTCATATGCTCTTTCTGATGGTATGACCATGACCCCGTTATCGTCAGCCACAATCCAATCTCCCGGTCTGACTATTATCCCGCCACAATCTATGCTAACTCCTATTTCACCAAATCCTTTTGGTTCTCCAGCGTTGGGCACTTCTTTTTTTGCAAAAACAGGATAACCAATGTTCCTTATGTCGTCAACGTCTCTTACAGCTCCATAGATTATTACTCCTGCAACACCTTTGTTCATGCAACTCCTTGTTGCCAGTTCTCCCCAGACAGCATAACTATCTCCCGAGCACTTGATAACTATCACATCCCCTTTTCCAGCCAGATCTATTGCTTCTACGCTCTTTGCCCAATCCCCATCCATTGTATTTACTGTGATTGCCCTGCCAACAATTTTTTTACCCCTAACAAGCGGGTAAACGTCTGGCAGTGCTTTTGCTCTATGCATAGCATCGCTTATGTTTGGAGTGGAAACTTTTTCAAAAATCTCTCTTATTTCATCTAAATACTTTTCCGGAGATTTCATCTTTCTAATCTTTGTTCTAATCTTTGCATTATCTATAGCCTCTCTAACAATTCTTGCAGCTTTTGTTACATCTCTCGATTTTACAATGTTGCTTCCGACTATAACAATATTGGCTCCCATGGAAACACAGTAAGCAGCTTTATCAGCGTCCAATCCGCCTGCAACTGCGACTGGGACATTTGCAACATCAACCACCTTCTCCAGAATCTGCATTGCATCCATTCCCGCCATCTGCTGGTCAATTCCAACATGAACACATACATAATCCACAAACTCTTCAATTTCTTTTACTCTTTTTACAGGATCCGCACATTCTATAAGGTCTGCCATGAGTTTACAACCATACTTTGATGCAGCCATCTTTGCTTCACGTAGTGTAGTATTGGAACTTACTGCAAGAATTGCTACAATATCTGCTCCACTCTTAGCAGCCATCTCAACTTCAATTCTCCCGACATCTACGGTCTTCATGTCAGCTACAATTGGGCAGGAAAAGTTTTTTCTTAACTCCCTAACAGCGTTCATACCTTCGCTTTTAATTAGGGGCGTTCCAGCCTCAAGCCAGTCTGCCCCACCCTCCAAAGCTTCCTTTCCTATTTCAACAGCCCTCTTAAGCTCAAGTAAGTCAAGAGCGACTTGAAGTATAGGTTTTGCCATGTTTCTGCTACGCTCTTTATCTAAAATAAGTTTTCTCAAAAATTTAAATATATATTAAATAAAAATTTTTAAGTCTAATAACTTTTGCATCAATCTTGCACTGTAGTTTATACTTGCAGATAGAGATCTCTTAGACAGGAGAGTTTGCATAGCATACACTGTTGTTAAAACTAAAAAGCAAAGATTTCCAGCCAGTATTGCAACTGCAAAATAGTCTGGAAGCATTAATCGTCCGTGCACGAACATGTTATCAATGTTAAGCTTACTTCTTTAAAAATCTTATTTATCTGCTCCAAACGAAAATCACCAAAGTATTTAAGCAAAAAACAGACTTCTCAGTATGCCATACTCTGACAATTACTGGTGCAGGGAAGAAATTATGCCAGAGAAAGAACTTGAAGAGTTACAGATGAAAAGACTAAGATGGGTGATAAGACATGCTTACGAGAACGTGCAGTTTTACCGGAAGAGGCTGAAGGAGGCGGGTATAACACCTGACGATATAAAAAAGAGAGATGACGTTGCTAAAATACCATTCACGACTAAGGAAGATTTCAGAGATAACTATCCTTTTGGTCTGTTTGCAGTACCAAAGAAGAAGCTTGTGAGAGTACACACATCAAGCGGGACATCAGGAAAACCGAAGGTTGTTGGATACACGAGAGCAGATTTAGAGAACTGGATCGAAATGGTTGCGAGATGCCTTTACATGGTGGGAATTAGGGAGAGCGATGTTTTCCAGAATATGGTCAGCTATACGTTCTTCACGGGCGGTTTGGGTTTACATTACGGAGCTGAGAGAATTGGAGCTATGGTTGTGCCTGCTGGAACCGGAAATACTAAAAGACAAATCAATTACATGCTGGACTTTGGAACAACAGCTATACACTGTACTCCGAGTTATGCGATGCACATAAAGGAGGTTGCTGAAAGTATGGATATAAGTCCAGATGAAATAGGACTCAAAATAGGATGTTTCGGGGCTGAACCATGGAGCGAAAACACGAGAAAAAGGCTTGAAAGTGCATTCTCTATAAAAGCTTTTGACTCATACGGATTGAGTGAAATGAACGGTCCGGGAGTGGCATTTGAATGTCAGGAACAGGACGGTCTGCATATATGGCTTGACCATTACTTTGTTGAACTTGTTGATGAAAATGGGGAAGTTGTTGGAGAAGGTGAAAAAGGAGAACTCGTTTTAACACCGCTCACAAAAGAGGCTTTACCTTTGCTCAGGTACAGAACGGGAGATTTAACTAAGATTATGCCTGAAAAGTGTGCATGCGGTAGAACCCATCCAAGAATAATGAGAATACTTGGAAGAACTGACGATATGATAATAGTCAGAGGAGTAAATGTATTTCCGAGCCAGATAGAGCACGTATTGATGCAAATTCCAGAGGCTGGAGACCACTTTCAAGTTGTCATAAGCAGAAATGGGCCACTTGATGAAATAACTGTTAAAGTTGAAGTTATTGATGATGTGTTTACAGGAGAACTTTCAGATTTAGAAAAACTGAGAAAGAAGATTCAGGATGAGCTAAGAAAGGAATTAAATTTGAGAACTAATGTAGAACTTGTTGAAAAAGGAACGCTTGAAAGGTTTAAAGGAAAGGCTAAGAGAGTTATAGACCTGAGAGGTGAACTCTAATAAACTCTAATAAACTTTCTCCAATAAAACTTTAATCCTTGGCATCCTCTTTTTCGGTACCTTCTTTTTTCGGTATGACGTTCAGACCAAGCACACCTGCGAGACCTATAAGATGATTTTTGGATAGAGTACCATCAGCTACTTCTTTCAGAACTTTTTTTGCATTGAAAGCTATACCCAGTCCAGCATTCTCTATCATTATTCTGTCGTTGGCACCGTCTCCAACGGCAACAACGCTCTCCTTGCTTATACCCTCTTTTTTTGCGAGTTCATCGATTATTCTGGCTTTCTCCTCAGCATCAATTATTCTACCCTTTATTCTACCTGTGAGTTTACCATCTTTTATTTCAAGTTCATTTCCAAAGGCATAGTCAAGCCCAAGCTCATTTTTCAACTTTTCTGTGAAGTATGTGAATCCCCCGCTCACAAGTGCTACCTTGTAACCCGATTCTTTCAAACTTTTTATAAGTTCCTTTGCACCCTCTGTTAACTTTATCTGGCTGTATATTTTCTCAAGGACTTCTACTGGTAAGCCCTTAAGAAGTTTCACCCTCTCTACTAAAGCCTCCTTAAAATTTATTTCACCATTCATTGCCATCTCAGTCAACCTCTTTACTTCTTCCTCTACCCCAGCCGCCTTTGCAATCTTGTCTATTATCTCCGCATCAACGAGAGTTGAATCCATATCGAAAATAATCAGTCTTTTATTTCTCCTGAACATTTCGTACGGCTGAATTACTACATCCAGTCCTCTGCTTTCCACTTCCTTCTTTAACCTTCTTTTTAGAACTTTCTCGTCGCTCTTTCTTAGGTCTATCAGGAATTCTATAGTTATTAGCTTATCTCTCGCCGTGAGGGTGGTTCTTTCCACATTTATACCGAGCTGATAGAAAATCGAGGTTATTGTATGGACAATTCCTACCCTGTCTTCTCCAACTACTGTAAGAACGTATAAGTTTTTTCTCCTGCATTCCAGGTTGGGTAGCGGTATTAAATCAACATTTACACTTTTTATTTTTCCAGCTCTGTGAAGTTCGCTTCTTAGCTTTTCTATGTCAATTGGTTCTGTTTCTTCTGCAACCAAAAACATTACGAAGAAATTTCTAAAAATCTTCTGCTCAATGTCAACTATATTTAAGCCATACTTAACAAGAACAGCTGAAATTTCATATATTATTCCCGGTTTGTCATTTCCGTAAACAAGTATTCCCACATTCACTTAATGTTTTTTAATTGTGAGATTATAAAACTTTTAAGGTATCCACAACGGGCATCTTAATACAACACAATTCAACTTTTTACCCTTTTCCGAAAAGTTTGATGTTCAAATTCTAAATTAATAATTTTCAAATTGAGGAGATAAGTCATGAATTAAGTCAT
>QNXS01000058.1 GCA_003978865.1 Archaeoglobus sp.
TTCAGTCAAGTTGAAATCAGACTAAAATAGGATTGAAAGCTCAACGTGGCTGTTGCTGGTGCTGAAATCTTGCTCTGTTGAAATCAGACTAAAATAGGATTGAAAGTTTCCCTACAATTCTTTCTATGTCTTTTAAGATCTTGTTGAAATCAGACTAAAATAGGATTGAAAGACAATAAAAGATTTTACACTGTCTTTTCTGTTGAATATGCGTTGAAATCAGACTAAAATAGGATTGAAAGGTGTGCCCGCCAATACCATTTAAGGGTTTTGGCGTCTGTTGAAATCAGACTAAAATAGGATTGAAAGCCTGAGCATATTTGTGTCCAGTTTACGTTGTCTTCCGGTTGAAATCAGACTAAAATAGGATTGAAAGTTTGGGACAGGAAAAACAGCAATAATTGAAAGTATAAAGTTGAAATCAGACTAAAATAGGATTGAAAGTAACATACTTCCCCATTTTTTACACCTCCTTTACCTTAGTTGAAATCAGACTAAAATAGGATTGAAAGATTGAGAGATTTATAAAATCTGTAGATGAAGAATGTTGAAATCAGACTAAAATAGGATTGAAAGATGATAATTTAATAGCTATACTCAACGCATCATTCGTTTGTTGAAATCAGACTAAAATAGGATTGAAAGTAAAACGTTACAACAAAAACCTCAGTTATTCCACCAAGTTGAAATCAGACTAAAATAGGATTGAAAGCCAAATTCGTACGGTAGCGTGTTTGAAGTATATATAGTTGAAATCAGACTAAAATAGGATTGAAAGATCCGAAGAAAGGATTTCAGGGTACTACTGTGCGGCGTTGAAATCAGACTAAAATAGGATTGAAAGTTTTCAAATAAGGAAAGGTACGCAAAAGTCTCTTTAAACTCTATCAGTCTACTCTGGGAACATTGGATAGTTCTCTCACAACCTCGAAATAGTCCCGATGTACAAAACCATTCTCCGTCGTGAAATTAAGAAGTTTCGAAGATGAATTCACAAAATCTAAAAATTGTTAAACTCTGGGATATTTGGAAAGCGCGATGCACTACTGGGAAGAAATTGAGCTCATCTATGACGACGAAACCTTAAACCATATTGTTAAACATAATGTTACGATAGAAGAAGTCATTCACGTACTTAAGCACAGTAAAAAAATAGCAACCAAACTAAAGGAAGATTGTTATGCTATAATTGGAGAGTATTATGGAAGGTGCTTAGCTCTAATCCTGACG
The DNA here is from genome assembly GCA_003978865.1 of Archaeoglobus sp. Lineage (GTDB taxonomy): Archaea > Halobacteriota > Archaeoglobi > Archaeoglobales > Archaeoglobaceae > WAPX01. Next base: position 1,231 of record QNXS01000058.1, read on the forward strand.
AGAGAAAAAGGAAATAGATTTATCCTAAGAACCGCCAGAGACTGCAACGAGAGAGAGAAAAGAAGATATAGGGGGAAGTATAGAAAATAATGATGAGCATGATGGGGAATGGAAAGGTGTATAATCAGCTGGATGAGCTTGAAAAAATTCTGTCTGAAAAAACTGAGAAGGACGAAGAATGGGATATCCTGGAGATAGGAGAAGTTAAACCCGTTTACACGGGCAAAATCAAAGAGCGTCTGCAGAAACTGCCGCCACAGGCACTCGTATTTGCAATTCTTGTGAAGTACTTTGAGAAGTTTAAAGAAGTTGTAAAAATCACAAAATTCACAAAAATAACTTTCGAAGTTGACAAGAAAGTCCTTGAACCAATTCTGTCAAAACCGCTACTAAGTTTTGAGGCAGATAACTTTGGGCCATTTACCAAAGAAATCTATGACATCTTGGGATTCCTTCAAAATCTCGATTTAGTAGAAATTGAAAACAAGGGGGACCAGACTGAAATTACCCTTACGAAGAAGGGGCTCGAAGTATTTAAAGAGCGAATAAGTAGGGAAATACCAGAAGAAGTTCTGAAGATGATTGAAATAGTTGTTGAAAGGTATGGCTCGCTGAACCACGACGAGTTGTTAAGGCAGGTTTACAACGAATATCCCGAGTTCGCTGAGAAATCGCGTGTGAAGGAAAAGTATCTGTATTAGCGGGGTGCAAGATTGAGGGAGCGAGAGCTCTATCCAAAAATCTCTGAGTTATTTCGCAACGACTACCACATATTTTTTGAATACAAAATTCCTGATAGTTCGAGGAGGGAAATTGATATTCTGTGTGTTAAAAAACAAAAAAGAAATCCTGAGCTAATTGCAATCGAAACAAAAATCAGCAACTGGAAAAAAGTTATAAGCCAAGCTTTTACAAGGCTGTTTTACGTGGATAAAAGCTACATCGCAATTCCCCAAGAATACGTAAACAAAGTTGACCGTGAGATTTTAGAGATGGATGGAATAGGACTCATTTCTGTTGAAGGTTCTGCTGAGATAGTGGTAGAAGCGAAGAAGTCAAAGAGAACGTTCAAGTGGAGGAGAGAAATGCTCTTAAATGATGTCATGCGAAGAATGCAATATGAAAACCCCTGAGCTTTATTACAGAGTTCTACAAACAGATGGGGATGTCCTTAAAAAATTAACAAATTACTATGACGGCATTGTCATAGAAGCACATATACTTGAGCATTATACGAATTTTACCACATCTCTTGTGTCAGCCATAAAAAAGCCCTTTTTTATTGACCCTACGCACAAGCTGGCGCTATTCAACTTAGAATGTATCGCCGAAAAAGAGTGGGTAATTAAAATCATGGAAGTATACAAAATTTCAGAATACCTACAGGAGAAAGAAATTGACCTTGAGTTGTTGCGAGAGCATTTGAATACGTTCGTAAAAGCTACAATAAAATACCAAAGAGCGAGATTAAGTGAATCATCAGGAGGGCTGAAGCTTTTTGGGATAGTTCCCGAATCGCAGGAGTTGAAGCCACAAATAATCTTGGCACCGTATTTTCTAATTGACGGTATAAATACTGAATCATACAAGCTCAATCTTGAAATAATAGAAAAGGCAATACCGTTAAAGGATAAAGATAAGCTGTACGCTGTGTTAGCTCTGGAGGGACATCTTCTCTCTAAGGACCCAAGTAAAATCATCTCTGACTTTGCAAAAGAAGGAGTAGATGGCTTTTGTGTGTGGATTTCTGATTTCAGAGAATATGATGAAGACCCAAAAATGCTTAAAAAATACGTAGAGTTTTTCGAAGAACTATCCAAAGTCGGCAAACCAGTGATAAATCTGTATGGTGGAGCCTTTTCCGTTTTTATTGGAAAGCTTGGTTTCATTGATTGCATTGTGCAGGGTATAGGTTACGGTGAATATAGGAATCCGTTCGTTCACGCTACAGGTGGTTATCCCAAGAGATACTACATCCCAAAAATACATAGGTTTGTACCCATCCACCTCGCCCAAGAGTTGCTTGCAGCTGTTCCAGAATTGAAATGCGAATGTGATTTTTGCCTCGAAGCAAATATACTGGAAACACAAGAAGAAATGATAAATGCAAGCAGCCTAAAAAAACATTACGTTTTAAGTAGATGGAGAGAAAAACAGACAGATTTTAATGACCTTTATAGGAATTTAACGAATACAATCCAGCTGTTAGACGAACATGGAGTGTTAGATAAGTATTGGTATCATCTACGTCATCTAAAGAATTGGTGTGAAGTTTTGGAGAGTTTTAGCAGCGAACGACCTTGATTTGTCTTAGTTACGAATTTTAAGGCGAGATTAATAGATTTATAGATTTAGATATTTAGATAGTAAACAAACAAAACTACTTGTGAACTTTTCAATACTATTATCTTGCTAACAGAGATTAACTAAGGCAATGGGTTCAGTAAAATGAGCTTTACTCTTGTATAACTTCATTCAACTCATCCAAAATTCTCCGCAAGTCTTTAACGAGCTTTGCTGCTTTTCTACCCTTTTCTGTGAGCTCGTATCTCAGCTTTCCCTCTCTTCTGCTGTCTGTTATAAGTCCTGCATTTTTCATCTCCTTTAATCTCCTCGTTAGGGTGTCCGGATAAGCCTTCAAAACTCTTGCAAGCTCGTTGAAGGACATAGGAGATTCGTCGAGCAGAAGCAGGATTTCCATGAAGTACTTGCGACATATTATCATTACTCAGCCGAAAGTATTTTCTAATAAGAATGGTAACTACGATTAATCGTAGTTAAGGTGATGAACGTGAAAAAGACGCTACATCTTGCAATCGATTGAAAGTTTTTGACCGGACAAAAACAAATATGGGAATCAATTGTGTTGAAATCAGACTAATGTAGGATTGAAAGTTAATCTGTTGCATTGTTCAATTGTCCTGTCCATAAAAAGATTGTAGAGCAAATACTCAGGGATTACAAATCCTTTTTGCATCTTAGTACTGTAAAACCTGTTGAACAAATTTGTCCATCATTCTTTGGGTACTATTGTAAAACTTTCAAGTAGGGTCTTACTGTTGACATAATAACATCGTTCTCACGTACTATCCTTCTCGCTCTTGATGGTGCATCTTTGCCAATTTTTTTGGCTGATTTAATTTTACCATCTCGAATCGAATCTATTTCAAATATAGTAAAATTCCTTATAGGATCTCTTTAGGGGGATTTATGGATTCTTTGTTTATTTCGACAACCTTTAAGCCTAACAACCTCCCAATCCTCTGGAATTCTGCCGATTGGTATTTCTTTGTAACTGTATCTCATTCAGTATCCCTCTCTTAAAAACTCCAACGCCATTACTAAAGAGTGAGAAATCCCAAACCTACAAGTATCTTCCAATTCACTAAGAAAAACTCTATCCCTGTTAACCCTCCAATAAGTCCAAACAAAATTCCTCCACCGATTAATAAAGCAATAATTGCCG
>QNXS01000062.1 GCA_003978865.1 Archaeoglobus sp.
ATGATAAAACTGAAAAGCTATAATCTGTAACTCCAATTTTGACGCATGAAGAGAACGAAAGATGAAGTTATAGGTATAGCATTCTCCAAACTTAAACCTAAAAATAATGAAGTGTTTGCTGATATCGGTTGCTATTCATGCAAGGTATCCGCATTTTTTAGCCCGTACGTGAAAAAGGTCTATGCTGTTGATGTTAACTTGAGCAATGTTGATGGAAAATTATTGAAGGAATGTAAAAACATCGAACTGATACAGGCTCATGGAGTTGAATTTCTTGAGACAGCAGACGATGTTGACCTGATTTTTTTCGGGGGAACTGACAGAATAGAGGAAATGATAAAACTTGCATTTAACATGGGTGTTAGCAGATGCTGTATAAGTGCTGCAAGGATGGAGGTTGCAGTAAAAGCTAAAAAAGCTTTAGAAACGATAGACGTTTTTAGAGAGATACTTGCAGTTAATGTATGGAGAGGGTACAATCTTGCTGGATACACAGCATTCAGACCAATAAATCCAGTTTTCCTCGTATTTGGACATATCTAATGTTGATATTTATTTTTATCAGTATAAAAAAATTAGATATGAAAATCTTTTTGATTTTGTTACTGGAAACAAAATGCACGTTTTTGGAGATTTTTAAATAGTAAAAACGAAACCGACACGCTTTTAATGCATAGTATACATCCAAGCTGATATGTCTGAAGACGACTTGTTAGTTTACGTTAACGGGGACTTTGTTCCAGAGAATATGGCAAAGATTAGTGTTTTTGACCATGGATTTCTGTATGGAGATGGTGTTTTTGAAGGAATAAGGGCATACAATGGAAGAGTATTCAAACTCAAAGAGCACATAGACAGAATGTACGACTGTGCCAGAGTTATAAAACTGAAAATTCCCCTGACAAAAGAAGAGTTTATGGAAGCAATTCTGGAGACGTTACGCAGGAATAACCTGAGAGATGCATACATAAGACCGATAGTCACAAGAGGCGTTGGTGATCTTGGCTTAAATCCGGAAGTGTGCAAAAATCCGCAGGTTATCATAATAACCAAGCCATGGGGAGCTATGTACGGTGATCTGTATGAAAAGGGTCTGAAAGCAATTACGGTTACGGTAAGAAGAAATGCGATAGATTCACTACCACCAAACATAAAATCTCTAAATTATCTTAACAACGTGCTTGCAAAAATAGAGGCAAATGCAAAAGGAGGGGATGAGGCAATATTTCTTGATCACAACGGTTACATTAGCGAAGGCAGTGGCGATAACGTGTTTATTATAAAAAGCGGAGTTGTGTATACACCTCCAACGTTAAACAACTTAAGAGGCATAACGAGAGCTGTTACTATAGAAATAATAGAAAAACTCGGAATACCATTCAAGGAAATGAATCTTGGTCTATTTGATCTGTACTCTGCTGACGAGATGTTTGTGACCGGAACTGCTGCAGAAATATGCCCGATAACAGTAATTGATGGAAGAGAAGTTGGAGATGGAAAGCCGGGAGAAATAACCAAAAAGCTGATGCAGGAGTTTAGAAAAATAGCTGAAAGTGAAGGAACTCCTATCTATTAAATTCTATTTAGATATTTAGATTAGGTTATCACTTAGGTTTTATCACTTCTTTAAATGAAACCCACCTTCTTACCATTACAACAGTCTTAGATGTTTTGTTAACTATTTTCTCTGGAAACAGTCCAAGCAGGAAATTTTTGAGAAACGGTCTATTGGAGGCTCCGAGCATTACGAGATCGTACTTAGCAGACTCCCTAACTATTGCATTTACAGGATTTGATGAAACAATAAATTTCTTCTCGAAGTTTAGATCTTTTATAGGTTCTTCAGTCTCTCTGAAGATTTTTTCGGCTATGGGTCTGTATTTTTCACTCTTGCCAACGTACATCAGTGTTATTCTGCCTTTTTTGGCAAAATCTCTTGCAAGTTCAGCAGCAAGAACAGCATGTGGACCGCCAGCAGTTGGAATTAACACGCTACAGTCATTGCTCCACTTTCTGACTTCACCAAGCTCAAACCTCACAACAACAACATCACACTTTGCTCTGACAAGAATTGGGTCTATTGTACTTCCAATAACAAAATCCTTCCTGAAAGTTCTGCCTCTCCAGCCCATTATCAGCAGATCAGGCTTTACTTCCTCAACAGCATTCAGTATAGCTTCAGCACTTCTATGACCTATCTTTACCATACCTCCACACGGAACGTCAATCTGGTCAATGATCTGATTTAAAAATTCCTTTGCCGATTTTACGTACTTCATTCCTGCACTCAGGGGTGTCTGTTCAGGTACTGTAACCACGTTGAGCAGAATCACCTCACCTTCTCTTGATTTTGCTATGGTGGCTGCGAAATTTGCAAGTTTTGAAGCCATTACCGGATTGGCAACCGGAACAAGGACTTTAAACTTCTCTTCCACAGGTCTCTCCTCGTAAACTGTACGCACTTCTGCTTCAAGTTTCTTTCCTATTTCTTTCTTGGAGTAAACGGAATACACAGCATACCCGAACAGCATCCATAACGCAGTTCCACCGAGAACTAAATCTCCATGTTTTATTTCAGTAACAAGGAAGTAACCTATAATAACTTGCAGTACTATTGCTGATATGGGTAACCAAGGCATTGCAGGAACTTTGAAAGGTCTTTTTATATCCGGTCTCCTGTACCTTAAAATTACAAGAACAATATTGACTAATATAAACAATACAAGAAACATTATATCTGCTGCTGTTGCTACAACTTCTATCGGTAAAACTGCCATGGTAGCTATTATTGTATAGCTGAATAGTGTGGCAAGATGTGGCGTTCTGTTTTTGTCATGAATCTTGGCAAGGAAAGACGGCAGGTATCTGTCTCTACCCATGGCAAATGCAACCCTTGAAGAAGAGTATATTGTTGCATTCATAGCACTGACCGTAGAAATCAACCCTCCAAGTATTATCATGAAACCTCCAAAAGGCATAATCTGATCCGCTACTTTTATCAGCCCGAACTCCTTAAGCTTTCCAAGGTACATCCATCCCGGAATGTTCGTTCTTACGGATCCTATAGCGGCAAATGCAACAAGCAAGTATATCGAAACGGAAATCCAAAGTGCAAGAACTACTGCTTTTGGTATATTTTTTTCAGGCTCTCTAACCTCTTCACCACTCTGAACTATTATGTCGTAACCTTCAAAAGCTATGTAGGTGAGACCCATCGCAGCAAGGACGCCCGAAAAACCATGTGGGAAGAATGATGGGGTTGTAAATGCTTTTATCCAGTCCGGCCTTGCGAAGGTTGCATAAACACCAAATACTATGAAAATTAACAAAATTACGAGTTTTGCCAGAGTTACAAAACCTCCAACCCTCCCGCTCTCCTTAACACCACTATAGTTTATGTAGGCAAGAAGTGTTACTATTGCAACTGCATATACCTTTGCCGCTAAAACCTGAGGTATGGGTAATGTCTTGGTTAGCTCAGAAAGAAAGGCACCAAATGTTACTGCGTAAAGAGAGCATGCTATACACTGAGCAGTCCAGCAACACCAACCTGAGAGGTATCCAAGAAAACCTCCCATTGCCTCCCTGACCCATGGATATGCACCTCCCGCCTCTGGCATTGCTGATCCAAGTTCTGCATAAGCCAAACTTGTAAGCGTTGCCACAACCCCGTTTAGGAAGAAAGCTATGAGAAGAGCCGGCCCTGCTATACCTGCTGCTATACCAGTTAAAGCAAATATTCCTGCACCAATCATCGCAGCTATGCCGAGCATTGTTATGTCAAAGAGTCCAAGTTCTCTGCTCAGACTTACTTTTATATCAGAATTTTTAGCGTCTTTTTTTGACACCACCCGCTTTTACTTGTTGCGCTTTAAAAAGCTGTTGAGTTTAAATTGAGTTTTAACAACACGGACTAAAATCTAAAATCTAAATTTAGAATTTAAAATTGTAGATTATATGTTAGATATTAAAGTGTTCACCTCATCCAATCTTGTTGGTTACTGATTTTTGCCTCATAGATTCTTATTGGCTCCTATTGACTCGTGGCTTAAATTTTCAAAAAGAGATAAAAACATGCTTGTTTTTCTCAAAGAAAGGTCGAAGAAGTATCTTCAAATTTCTTGTTCCTCCGAAAGACTGGATTTAACGTAGTCTACCAATTGATTGAATTATATATGTTTATTTCTTCTATTTATTTTTGTTGTTACTCTTGACAGTACCACTCTCAAGGAGATCTGCATAAAATGCATAATATAGACCTATATCGTTCACAAATATTCGTCCCTTTTGTGTTAGTAGGTAGGGTATTTGTACAGGTCCTTGGAGGACACCAGCAAGATAATAGGGAATACCCACGGCAATACTCCCTCGAAATACTACTGTTGCTGTCAGCACGGGACTACCACTCATACCTTCTGGGAGGTACGAATCTAATAGGAAGCACGGTTTACCACCGAAGCTAATTGCATATTTGCTTGCGAGGAAAGCTACTCGATGAACGGGTAGGTTATTGAATTTATCGTATAAACCTAGAGGATAACCGATAACTAAAAGGGGACTGCCAACCTCAAATCTGTACACTAAATCTTTTGTTTTTGGGTTGCTTTCACTAAACACATCTTCCTTCGTAAAGTATGCGAAGTAACAATTCTCAAGAGCTCTAGTATCAATCTCTATTAAAGCCAAATCCACACCCATATCTTCGTGTTCGATCCAGATTTTCTCTCCATTTTTGTAGAGGTTAATCTCTTTGCGAGCAGTCTTTCTCAAGTCGTAGATGTCTGTATGAAGTCTAATGACCACTCTATCGGGACAATATCGCTCATCAAATATACAATGTTTAGCTGTAACGAGAAACAACTTATCATCTCTTCTATAGAAAAATCCAGTAGCTTCGCCTACTAAGGTATCTCCTTTAAAAATTTCGAGTGGTGTTGTTGCTAGAGAGAATGACAGGTATTCCAGCCTTCCCTTGACTTTATCAATGTCGACATCTTCTGGTAAGATGAACCTCATCTCTGTATTTCTAAGCGTTTAAACAATTAAGGGTTATCCTATCCGATTGAAAACATGTCCTTATTACCAACCAAAACAGGTCCAAGTAGCTTTGACAGATGTTAACGATTCATCAAAACATTTCCATAAGCTTAGTCTTACTTATGAGCATTTATTATTTCATCAATATTATCATAAACATCTATATAAATCTACATTAAATCTTCAAATTTTATAATTTGTTCTTATTAGTATTAATTAATATTTTATTAGTAGTTAATATTTTACAGGAGAAAAGCAATTATCACCCCTATGATTGCTGATATACCTACTATAGCAATAGATGTGAGAAGGCCTAAACCTATAACCATCGACGCAAGAGATACAGCTACAACAGATAAAGTATCCAACCCTACATGTTCTACATTTATTGTGAGGATGTCTTTCTGAAGTAGGATATTTGCCTGATAAAGACCGAATGTCGTAAAGATAGGCGGTAATAGTAGAATTGCTCCAATTAATAAATCCTGCTTTGATTCTGCCTGGAGAATCTGGTAAATGGACAACCACCAAATTAGTAGACAACCTATAACTAAGAGTGCCCTAAAAGGAAGGGTAGCACTAATTTCTTCACTAAGAAATAGACATCTTATCGTATATATTACGATAACTGTCATAAAAATCCATAAAGCACTTACCGCACCGACACTGCCCCACATAGTAAAGTCTGCTTTCATATCATAGTTATTTGGCAATAAGTGCTTAAAATTTAACTATTTCGGGATAGGAAGGGCTTGACAATTTAAGGAAGAAACGAATATTAATGGGAGAGCTCTGCGAGTCAATATACTCTATTATCTAACCAGAATAAGGGTTTATTCAAGAGAGAAAAGTCAGAAAGTGATATCACAGGTGTAAAGATATAAAAGATATATTTAACGTTGAAAGAAAGAGAAGGAAGTACGTAGCGATAGACGAAACTATCATAAAGACTAGGAAGAAGTTCTATTACGTTTGGGTTGCTGTAGACGTTGAGAGAATGGAAGTGATATCTGCTAGAATAAGTAGAGGGAAGGGAAATCTTGAATGCTTTGGAAATGATTATGGACGTGCTCGAAAAAATGCAAAAACAAACCGATCTTCTTAGTTGATAGAGCTCCTTGGTACAAGGAAGTATTGTCGAGAAGAGGATTGAAGTACGAGATAAGAACGAGAGGAAAGAGAAACGCTGTAGAATCTTGGTTTTTTTCAGGTTGAAGAGAGAGTGAAGAACTTCTACAAAAGATTGTCAGATAGGTTCGTCGCAATCGCTAAAGCTCTCTGACAGAATTCTCCTTTCTTACAATCACACGCGTTCCTTTCCTTCTGAGTTAAACAGTAGTCTGAAGTCTTTTTAATCTCTTCGGCCCTTTGTAAGGCTCTTATGACTCTCAACCAGTTTATCAACGCCACGAAATTTTATTAACCGTAGTGGTTAATAAAAATTTTCAGTACTGACCTCTTTCTAACCTCGCTGTTGCGAGCGGTTTCAATTTTCATATGTGAGTTTGCTTAGTGATTTTACTCGTATTTGCTGGATTAACTAAGAAAACTTTGAAACCGTACTTTAACAAAGAATTTAGAGTTGGCAGCAGTCAACTAATGACTAATGGAATCGTAAGAAGGTGATAGTATGGACATCCCTAAGAGGAAGCTCGAGAAGGGAGCTAAAAAATGAAAAATTTTGATAAATTAGAAAAGTCTCGTAAGCGAGAATGCAAAGGACCTAGCTGAAAGGTTTACGAGTAAACTTAAGCTAAAAGAACTGGATGAAGCTCTTAAGCCTAGATCAATGGCAACTTTTAAAGAAGTTTGATGGTTCTCGTGGATCTTTCCTCGTTATACCTGGTATCTTATCGTAATAGTTGAAAACTGTCCATTCTGAAAGAAATGAAAGGAGAAAGATAGGGTTCTGAAGCTAAGTTTCTTAAGCCACGGCCGGGATTTGAACCCGGGACCTCGTGCTTACCAAGCACGCGCTCCACCAGCTGAGCTACCGTGGCTTACAATTTCAGGATTTCAACGGTGATTAAAAAACTTTATGCTCAGCTTTCTACCGTTAGAAGCAAAAAGACTTAA
>QNXS01000072.1 GCA_003978865.1 Archaeoglobus sp.
TTTATGCCTAACTACGTCTATCCCTCTTTCATCACTTGCGTTCATCTCTATAAAATTATCTCTCCAGTCCTCACCGAAAATATCTCTTGTAAGAGCTATAGCACTTGCTGTTTTCCCAGTACCGGGAGGTCCAGCAAAAAGCAGGTGGGGTATGTTTTTTCTTTCGACATAGCCTTTAAGTCTCGCAACGACTTCTTCCTGACCGACTATCTCGTCAAGTGTTCTTGGTCTGTACTTTTCAACCCATATTTCGTACTCAATCATTGATTTAATTGTCACCCAGCCACTATTAAACAGCTTTGATTTCAACAGCTTTCAAAGTTGGAGTATAAGCACTTCCTTAACTTACGGTACAAAAGTAAAAATTAAAAAAGTAAAAATAAATTAAGATGTTGAATTAATCTTGGGGTACTCTTTGTGAAACTGCTGTATCAGCTGTGTAACGTTCACTCCGCCCTTCTGCTTGACGAGTTCCGGAGTTGAGTGGCACTGGAAACAGTACGGACTAACTCCCAGCCAGTCGTGACACCTTCCACAGAATTTGTCATACGATGTGTGGCACTGGAAACACTGGACGAGCTGGGTTTTATAAGGAACATCATAAGATTTACTTACATAAAACCCCTGACCACGTCTGACATTCATCTCTCTCCATTTTACAAGCAACTCCATGTGCTTAGAGATCATGAAACTCTCGTTTTCAACACAGTGCTTTTTGTTCTTTGGCAGTACAATTTTTGGAGGAGTCATCTGCTCACCCATTGCTGCGTTATACCACACGGGCAGTGTAACTGCTGCAAGAAATACTATGATTCCAGCAATAACCCACTTTGTGCTGTACATACTACTCCTCCCCCTTATGTAGTGGGTTACCTCTAAGATCGAGTTCTCTCTCCTGCTCCTCATCGCTCAGTATCAGTGCATTTCCAACGAGTTCTGTCATTCCTCCCACTTCTACTGGTAATTTCCAGAATTCAAGCAAATGCGGAAAAGCAGCCCTGTCTATTGCACATATTGTGCAGAGGTAGTTTACACCGTAGCGCTTGTGAACGTGCTTCACAGCCATCGCTCTTGGCATTCCGCCTCTCATTCTGAGTTCCATGACTTCATCAGCAAGCAGACCTCCACCACTTCCACAGCAGTAGGTCTTCTCCCTTATTGTGTGTTCTGGCATTTCGTAGAAATAGTTGCAGACATTCTTTATAACGTATCTTGGTTCTTCATATAATCCCATTCCTCTTGCTGGATTGCAGGAGTCGTGGAATGTAACTTTCCAGTGGTCGTTTCTACTCTTATCAAGGTTTATCTTCTTGTGTTCTATCAGGTCGGCAATAAATTCAGCTATGTGGACGATTTTTGCCTCAGCAGCGTTCTCGAAGTAAGTTCCCGTTATCGGGCTTACAGGTTCTTCAAGAGTTTTAGTTTTTGGTACTGGATTCATGGTAGCCATGAACTGGTGTTTGTCTCTCCACATATGCCCGCATTCACCACCAAGAATCCACTTTACTCCAAGTCTCTCTGCCTCATCGTATATCTTGTGGCTTAGTTTCTGGGCAAGTTCATAACTTGCAAACGTACCGAAGTTACCTCCCTCACTTGCATAAGTTGACCAAGTGTAGCTGAAACCGTACCTTTCTTCAAGCTCGTGGAACAGCATTAAATAGCCCATAAAAGTATACCAGTGTGGAGTTGCAAAGTAATCTCCTGATGGTGTAACAAACAGTATGTCCGCTCCTTTCTTATTCACTGGAATCTCTATTTCAACTCCCGTGATGTCGTAAATGTCCTCGGCTGCACTCTGCAGAGATTCTACTATACCTCCGGGCAGAAGACCGAGGTGATTACCTGTTTTTGCGCACGCAGCTATTGAGATGTAGCTAAACCTCTGAACAGTTCCTATCGACTGTAGAAGTTCTCTTCCCCTCCATACAATGTCAGCTGTATCAATTCCATACGGACAGAAAGCAGAACATCTTCTGCAGAGAGAACACTGATACAAGTAGTAGTACAGATCTTTTATTACATCCTCTGTGAGTTCTCTTGCACCAGCCCACTTACCGAATATCTTCCCTACCTTCGTGAAATACCTTCTATATATACTCCTGATAAGTTCAGCTCTTGCAACTGGCATATTCTTTGGGTCTCCAGTCCCGAGATAGTAGTGGCATTTATCTGCACAAGCGCCACATCTCACGCATATATCCATGAATAGTTTGAACTGCCTGTTTTTCTCAAGTAACTCCTTAAATTTGTTAAGAAATGTCTCTTTCCATCCTTCTGGTAGATGCCAGTCTGGTTCGGTTGGATCCCAGTCTCTGTAGGGTATTCCAAGGTACTCAGCATCTTTTTTGAGAATTGGATAATGATAGAATCCGGGTTTAAAGTCTTTTTCAGTTACGGGTTTAAGCAGATCTTTCCAGCTCGTAAATTTCTGTTCTATCTTGAGGTATTCGCCATCTCTTTCCAATTCCACCATCTATCACACCTCCGGTTTAACTTTATATCCGTTTTCAGCAATCTCATCAAGCTGATCCTTGTACATCTCGTAGTACTCCTGCCATGTTATACCGTGGTACGGCGGGTTCCATGGGTTGACATGCACATGGGCTCTATTGTCGTTCGGCATATTTCTTGTTGGGCTGAAGAACACTCCTGCAAAGTGCATAATCTTGCTGAACGGCAAGTACGCTATAGTCACACAAACAAAGCTGAGGTGCACAAAGAATATCCAGCCTATTTGATTAACAACAGCAGCACCAACAGGGTGGAAGCTAACTATTCCAAGGGCAACTTCCTTAACTGCATATAGGTCAACTTTAAATATGTACCTCATCAGATTTCCTGTTATTAAAATTCCTGCAAGAAGTGCAAGTATCAGGTGATCTGCTGGATACGATATATTTCTCTCCCTAGAGCAGAGAATCCTTCTTGCCCATAGCCAGAACAGAGCTACAAGCGCCAGTATTCCTGTGATGTAGAGTGGAGGAACAAATACAACCTGTCCGTCAAGCTTGTTAATCAATCCAAGAAAGCCGGGAATCGGATTTGTAAAGAATCTAAGATGCCTTAGCAGTATTATCAGCATTGAATAGTGAAACATCAGTGCAAAGAGCCATAGCCATCTTGTGTCAACGCCTTTCTGCTTGTCAAGCCAGTACCTCATGTTTCTGAATAAACTTCTGAACAGGAATACCTCAAGAATCATTCTGCCTATAGTTTCCCACATTGTGTACGGACTGTCAAGCCTATCTTCCCATGTTCTCCTTATGAACGGTAGGGACTTCTGTTGGGCACATGTAGTCGGAATCTTCAGTGGTACTGGAGCTTTAGCCCAGTTGATTATTCTGTTTAACGTCCCCACAATAAATATTACTCCTGCTATATATGGTAAAACGTCAGTAATAAACAGTTCAAGGTAAACAAGACTCATGCTTCCACCTCCCCCTTCTCAGGCAACAGCTGGAAGATCTTTATTCCTATGCAGTACACCAAGCAAGCCATTGACATCAAACCTATGACCTCTGCGTATTCTACCCAAGTTGGGTAGTATGGCACAATCCAGAACGGTCTGAAGATCATTCCCGGAACAAGATCCTTTGGATAACCAAGACCAGGAGTTATGAGAGAGTATCTCTCACCGAAAACAGCTACTGCCACTATGAATCCTGCAATGCCCATGCCCCAGTCAGTTTTACCCCATGGTGTGAGAAGTATAAGTATTGTCAGCAAACATCCTCCAACCTGTATAAACCAGAAATCCCAAGCATACGGATAGTGGAAGTTAAATAGTGCCATGTGTATGGCTCCAGCATTTCCCGGGATATATGCTGTATCGAGAGCTTCTGCAGCAAAACAGTATAGCAGAAGGATTGTTAGAGCACCCATAACTTTGGATAAATACCACATCAGGTTTCTGTCGAGGGGCCTGTTGATCCATTTAAATGTCAATATCCACATTGGTATAAGCAGTCCAAGACCACTTACTATAGCAGAAACAATGAACATCGGTATAGTCAGGGATGAATGGTACAAGTCTGTTGAGTAGACGAAACCAACGATACCACCAGTACCGCTGTGAACCAAAACTGCCCAAGCTACTGCAAGAACTGCAAGAGCTTTTGTTATTAAACGCTTCTCTCCGAACTGTGCCATTAAGTATACAAAACCAATCACAAAGTAGCTTGAGTAGAGAAATGAGTTCCATGAAAATACAGATGTTGGATTGTAGTGTATAAGAACACCCATCATGTTTTCAATGTTGCCTATATCCTGCGCAATTGATAGCATCGCAGCAATAATTGTTCCAAGAGCAAAAACGCAAGCACTTCTTGAGAATATCTTAAAATCTTCCTTACCAAAAACTCCCGATAAAGCTGATACTATCAGAGAACCAGCGCTTGCACCTATTGTGTAACATATTGCTGCTGTACCAAAGCCCCAAGGAACTCTCTGACTCAATCCCATAACTCCATGACCATAGGTTAGTGCTAAGTACCATGCGTAGAAACCCCAGATTGTTAGAGCAAGGAATATACCGCAAACAAGCCAGTATCCATTGGATCTACCATCTATCTTCTTAAACTCAACCACCGTTCACACCTCCTTTACAAATCGTGGTAAAAGACTTTTGGCTCAGTTCCAAGTCCGGCTCTAAGTCGAACAACTTTTGACGTTTTGACAATCTTAGATACTTCTGAGTTCGGGTCTTTCAGGTTTCCAAAAACAAGAGCATTGTACGGGCAAACCTGTACACATACGGGTTTTGGATTCTTTACACCCTCACACCTTTCCATATCTATAAGCCATCTGCAGAATTCACACTTCATCGGGACTCCATCTTTTCTTATCGGCACTTCTGGATTTATTTTTTCTAAGTGCTCAAGTGGATCTTTGAACGTGAAAGTTCTTGCATTGAACGGACAAGCAACCATGCAGTATCTGCATCCAATACATCTGTGAAGGTCTATCACAACTATCCCGTCGGGTCTCTTGTATGACGCTTTTGTGGGGCAAACTTCAACACATGCAGGATGTTCACATTCTTGACACATTAA
>QNXS01000044.1 GCA_003978865.1 Archaeoglobus sp.
TCCGGGCTTATAAGCTTTAAATTATCAAAACATCATAATAACAAAATAATAAAGCTGACTAAAAAAGAAAATTATAAATAGCAAAAAAGTAAATGAAATTATGAACTCAAAAATTTTGCTGACCGGATTTTTGCTTGCAGCTGTAGCTGGAATTGGACTCTCAGCCTACATGGCTGAGTCGAGTGTGAGAGTAAGCGTTATTGACAGCAAGATTGTGGAGATTACTCCTACTACTGGAATTTTAATAACCGATGGAGATTCCTATACCACCAAGAATTTTACTGTAGAAACAGATAGCTCAAAGACAATTACTGTAAAGTTGAAGGCAATTCCAGCAGATTACTCCACAGTCAAAGTGTGGGGCGATGAATTTATCGCTGTTGTATCCCCGGATTCAGTGAAGATCAATTCAACCCACTCTGCAGAAGTTACCCTGATAGTCCACAGCGAGAAACCCGGAAAATACAGGGTGAAGCTTGTTGCTGTTAAGTGATCTCCTTCTCTGGATAGTTGCAGTATCTCTCTACTTTTTTGGGGATCTACTAACAACAATAAAGAACATCGGTGCGGGTATGGTCGAGCTAAATCCCATATCTTCAAACATTGTGGCTTTGAAAGTTGCTGTACTGCTTGCTGGCTTTGCAATTTATCGAAAATCAGGAACTAAGGCAGTTCCATTGATTCTTATCGTTCTCGGCTGTTTCGCAGTTTTGCACAATATTTTTCTAACTTAAAAAATTTATTTTGTATTAAATTATTTTGTACTAAATTTCCAAATTTCAGAACATCAAGCAAAAAAGCTATTTTGATTCCATCTTATCCACAGCAGATGAGAGCGTATCCGTTTAAGAGGGGTTACAAACCAACTGAGGAAAGGCTTGAAGAGATGATAAAAAAGCATTTCAACAAATTCAGAAAAGATGGTGAATACTACGTCGTGAGCTTTGGGGCTATTGAGGAACTCAGAATGAAAATAGAAGGAAAAAAGCTTGTGGTAGAAACAAAAACAGATCCAAAAGCTCCCGAGAAAGTTGCAGTTGAAACCATAAAAAAGTACAACAGATTTCTTCATGAACTCACGGGTTACTCATCAAAGGAAAGACAGAAACTTATGAAGAAGGAGGTGGAAAAACAGTGACTATACCGGAATCATTTGTACCTGAATCGCATCCAAGGTACCTTTCTTTAATAATTAGGGAAAAACTTGTAAAAGGATTTAGAAATGGTATAGTCGTCCCTGAAGGATTAATAGCTCACGGAAGAGGAGAAGCTTTCGACTACATAATTGGAGAGATTAGCAGAAGCTTTGCTGTTGAAGCGGAAAAAGTTGCAGTCGCTCTTATGCTTCTCTCAGAGAAACCTGTAATATCCGTTAACGGTAACGCTGCTGCACTTGTAGCTGAAAAATTGTCCGAACTTTCTGAAGTGTTGAATGCACCTCTTGAAGTAAACGTCTTTCACTGGAGCAGAGAGAGGGTAAAAAAGATTGCAGAGTATTTAAAGAGTGCGGGATGCAAAAACGTTCTTTATGCTGGAGATGCTGAAATAAAAGGGATAAAACACTTCAGAAGAATAGTTGACAGAAGAGGTATCTACTCCGCAGATACAGTTTTAGTAATGCTTGAAGACGGTGACAGGTGTGAACTGTTGAGAGAAAGCGGAAAAAAGGTAATAGCAATTGACCTTAATCCTCTTTCAAGGACTGCAAGAATGGCTGATGTGACAATAGTGAACAACATAATCAGAGCTATACCGGAGATGGTGAATATAGCTGAAGAGTTAAAAACATGGAGTGAAAAAGAGCTGAGAGATGCTGTAAACAACTACGACAACAGGGTAGTATTAAGAAAAGCACTTGAATCAATAGCTGAATACGTCACCGGAGTCCAAGTTTAAGCGCCTGATCGTGAATAAAGTTTACAACAGCTTTTAGCATACCTACATCCACTGAGTACCCTCTCAGCCTCAGCACAACTAAAAAAACCGATAAAGCCACTATTAAACCATTCCCAAGCTTGCTATCGAACCTCAGTTTGAGTATTCTGTAGTTTCTTCTTGCAGGATAAAATAACTCAACACCTTCCGGATTTAACATATCCGCAAATATGTGGGTTGTAATTCCCGTTAAAACCGGAATTGCAAGATTTGGAAAGAGGGCGGAGGTAGCAACAAATCCAAGAAAAGCAAACAAAAGAGAATGAGTGAATCCCCTATGTCTTAAGCCAAGTGTGTGATCCATGTCGCTAATAATGCCAAAAAAAGCCGAAGCCACAACTTGAGAGGGAGTCAGCCTTAAAAATACTGCAACTGACATTGCAAACAATGCATGCGTTCTCCTGAGCAAGCCTGTCAAACCTCCATCACTTCTTAGCTTTCCACAGATTCCTGAAAAGTTTAGCGTTGGATTCCAGAATTACCTCTGGCTTGGATATACCGGCAGCAAGACATATCTTAAAAGCTGTTTCCGGCGTTATTATATCAGATGGGGAATGCATATCCGTATTAACAACGATGTCGACGTAGGAAAGTAGTCTTGCTACGCATCCGTTTCCCAAGCAGTGCCCCTTCCTTGCTGAGATTTCAAGGTAAATTCCACTATCTTCCGCTTTTTCAGCTAATGTCCTATCAACTATCCCTGGGTGTGCCAGTACGTTAGCCCCGCTCTCGATTGCAGCTTCGTTCGTACCCTCTTTTACCGGCTCAGCCAAAGTTTCCCCGTGAACAACCACGATCTCAGCTCCCTCCTTCCATGCAAGTTCAACAGCCTTTCCTATCAGCTTCGGCGGAACATGCGTTATCTCAACACCCAAGAGAATTTTAACTCCGTAATCATCCCTCCAGTTCTGGAGTTCTCTGAGTCTGCTCATTACCCATGAAATGTTCGAAAAGTCAGCGTGATCTGTAATCGCAAAACCTGAAACTCCTGCATTCTCCATTCTTCTTGCCATTTCTGAAGGTACCAACTCACCGTCGCTAAAAATGGAGTGCGTGTGCAAGTCATAGTATTCCATACTCTCCTATAAAACTCGACAAAGTTAAATATGTTTGGTAGGAACACTAAATTGTGAGTGGCATAAGAAGGCTTGTTCTGGACGTTATGAAGCCACACGAACCCGACAACGTATTTCTTGCCCTTAGACTGAGTGAAGTGGAAAACGTAGATGGTGTGAACCTGAGCCTCATGGAGATCGACCAGAGTACCGAAACGCTGAAGATAACGATTGTCGGAAATAATATAAACTACAAAGAAATAAAAAAAGTTATAGAAGATATGGGGGCAGCAATACACAGTGTAGATGAAATAGTTGCTGGAAAAACAATAATAGATGCTGTAAAAACCGAACAGGATTAATATGAATGTGGCTGTGGGGTTATA
>QNXS01000085.1 GCA_003978865.1 Archaeoglobus sp.
AGCATTGAGCAATTCAGGCCAGATAGCATCGATAACCGTTACTCAGCCATTCTACAAGGGGGTAACTTTGAGCATTAAATTGCCAAAAGGCAAGTTCTACGAGTTCTACAGAGGTGTCCTAAGCCTGCTGGAAGACTCCTTTGACGAAACTGAAGTTGAAATAAAAATCAAAGCGAGAAAAGGGAAGATTTCCAAGTCTGATTACGAGAACAGAATAAGAGAGACTCTCATTCAGATAAATGCTCAAATTGTGGAGGAGAAGACTGAAGAGTAAGAGGTTATTATGTCATATTGGCTTTGTAACAACCGAACTGGGAAGTAATCAAGCAGAAAAACGTATGGGAGTTCAGGAAAACCCGAACACAATTGCAAGTGTGTCCTCTCAAACTTTTAATTGCAGAGCTGGTTGGAGAGTTTTATGGCATTCCTACAATTATTGGTGTTAATTTGACACCTTTTGAAACGGCACTAAGTTATAATATGTGGATTAAATATATGAGCATATAGATGTAATCATACATATAGACAATACATATACCCGCACGGTAACAGAAGTTACAGACCTGTCAAGGTAACAGAAAAACTTAAAAAATAAGAGTTGTAGAATACAGAGTTTGATGGCTTTTTTAAGCTGCTCTAATGCAGCTTGAGCCGATTAACGTGGGGGTATGATCATGTTTGGAATGAATGAAAGAAGTTTGATGAACCAGTATGGAGATATGGTGTTCAAGGGAACTACAACTGTTGGTTTAATTTGCAGAGATGGTGTAGTTCTCGCAACAGAAAAGAGAGCAACAATGGGAAACTACATAGCCAGCAGGAGAGCCAAAAAAATATACCAGATAGACGATAGAGTTGCAATGACAACTGCAGGTAGCGTAGGTGATGCTCAGTTTCTTTCAAGACTTATATGTGTGGAAAATAAACTCTACGAAATAAAAAAGGAAGAAAAGCCAACTGTGAAAGCAATAGCAACAATGATATCCAACCTTCTGAATTCATACAGGTACTTTCCATACTTGGTTCAACTGTTAATTGGAGGAGTTGATAAAAGGGGACCGAGTATGTACTCCATAGACCCAATAGGGGGAGCGATAGAGGAGAAAGATATAGTAGCTACAGGATCAGGTAGTCCAACGGCATATGGAGTACTTGAGGATAGATACAGAGAAGACATGAGTGTTGACGAGGGCGTAGAAATTGCTGTAAGGTCAATAGCGTCTGCTATGAAGAGAGATTCTGCATCTGGAGATGGAATAGATGTTGTTAAAATTACTGAACGGGAATACGTTCAACTTGAACCAGAAGAGATAGACGAAATAATCAGAAAGTTTAGAAAGTAATTCTGAATTAACTATTCTTTTATAATTTATACTTTGTTTAAGGTGGTCAAATGTCAGATAAACTCGAAGAACTAAGGAAAAAAGTGAGAAGTTTAATTCCAAGGAACATTAGAGTGAAGAGCATTGATATAGAAGGGCCGATGGTAGTGATTTACGTTGAAAATCCTCAAGAATTTGCTGAAAGCGGGGACATAATAAAGACTCTTGCCAAGGATCTAAGAAAGAGAATAATTGTAAGACCGGATCCAAAAAGCCTCAAACCTCCAGAAGAGGCTAAGAAAATTATAAAAGAAATAGTCCCACCCGAAGCAAATATAACAAACTTTTTTTTCGATGAAGAAAACGGTGAAGTCATAATAGAAGCTGAAAAACCGGGAGTAGTAATTGGTAAACAGGGTTGCACACTAAGAGAAATAATGAGGGCTGTTGGTTGGAGTCCAAAGCCAGTCAGATCTCCACCAATCAAATCTAAAACGATAAAAGATATAAGAAACTATCTTATAAGTATCAAAGAGGAAAGAAGAAAAATACTCAGGAAAATAGGTGAAAGGATACACAGGGGATGCAGTTTTGAAGATAAGTGGGTTAGAGTGACTTTTCTTGGAGGTTCAAGAGAGGTCGGCAGGAGTTGTTATCTTCTTCAAACACCAAACAGCAAAATAATGATTGATTGTGGCGTTAACGTCAGCAATGTACAGACATCACCCTACCTATATGTGCCAGAAGTTCGACCACTGCATGACATAGATGCAGTCGTAATAACCCATGCTCATCTTGACCACTGTGGACTTGTACCAATACTTTACAGATATGGATATGATGGTCCCATTTACTTAACAGCTCCAACAAGAGATCTTATGGTATTGCTTCAAAAGGACTTCATAGAAGTATCGGAACGAGAGGATGATATAACCCCGTATAGCAGTAAATACATAAGAGAGTGTCTGAAACATACTATCCCGCTTGACTACGGTATTGTTACGGATATAAGCCCAGATGTTAGACTAACTTTTTACAATGCAGGGCACATCTTAGGCTCGGCAATAGCACACTTCCACATAGGAGAAGGATTGTACAACATAGCATTCACTGGAGATTTTAAGTTTGAGAGAACAAGATTATTCGATAGAGCTGCCACAAACTTTCCCAGACTGGAGGCGCTGATCATGGAAGCAACTTATGGAGGAAGTCAAGATATTCAGCCATCAAGAAAAGAGGCGGAGGAAAGGCTGGTGGCAACAATAAACAAAACAATAAAGCGTGGAGGAAAAGTTCTGATTCCAACGTTTGCTGTTGGTAGAAGTCAGGAAGTTATGATAGTATTAGAAGAAGCAATAAGAGAAAAGAAGTTTGAGTGTGAGATCACAGTTTATCTTGACGGGATGATACATGAAGCAACAGCGATACATACTGCCTATCCGGAATATCTGAATTCCCAGCTTAGAGATATGATATTTCATCATGGTGTTAACCCCTTCATAAGTGAGAGTTTCGTTAATGTCGATTCTTCGAGCAAGAGAGAGGAGGCAATTGCCGATTCAACTCCTTCAGTTATACTTGCGACATCAGGTATGCTTAACGGAGGTCCTGTAATGGAGTACTTCCGTTACCTTGCTGAAGATGAGAAAAATACTATAGTATTTGTCGGGTATCAGGCAGAAGGGACTCTTGGTAGAAGAATACAAAAAGGATGGAAAGAGGTTCCGTTTACAGTTGATGGTAGAAGAGAAGTTGTGAATGTAAGCATGGATGTTGAAACTGTTGATGGATTCTCCGGTCATTCAGACAGAAAACAGCTCATGAACTACGTTAAAGCTCTAAGTTCCAAACCTGAGAAAGTAGTTACAGTTCACGGAGAGGAAAGCAAGTGTGTAGATCTTGCTTCAAGTATATACAAGGCTTACAGAATTGAGACAAGAGCACCTTACAATCTCGAGACTATAAGATTTATCTGAAATTTTATAATTAATCCTATGATTGTTGTTGCAGTATCTGGACCATCAAAAAGTGGAAAAACAACACTTGTAGAAGCACTTATTAGGGAGCTCTCTTCGAGGGGACTGAGAGTTCTTGCTGTAAAACACGGCAGACACTTTGAGTTTGATGTAGAAGGAAAGGACAGTTGGAGAATGTGGAATGCCGGAGCTGAAACAGCTATGATTTCAGATAAGTTTACGGCTATTATGCTTAGAAGAGAGCTCAGTTTAGAGAAAATTGGAGAATTTATCAAGGCGGACGTTGTGATTGCTGAAGGATTCAAAAACTTGAATATACGAAAAATAGTTATTGAAAGCAAAGAAAAGATAGATGTTTCGGGGGAGATTATAGCAGTATTAAGTAGCAGAGATGTTTTAAGTGGTAACTTTGATGTCAA
>QNXS01000046.1 GCA_003978865.1 Archaeoglobus sp.
ATACCACCTTCACCATCCCAAACCCCATACTATTTCTCTCACCAAATCCCGCCTTATATCCAATCTCCAGCAATTCCTTGCTCCCCTCTGCAATGAAAACCATAAGCGATGCCATGTGAAACGTATTCTTGAGCTGAGTTATTCGGACAGGTCTGTTAGCTGAACCCTCTACAACTCCTCCATCTACTATTATTTCATTCATGTTACTTTCACCTACCTCGCATATCACTCGAACTCAACTACCTTTCCCTCCTTCAATGCCTCCCTCACCAAGCTCGGCCTCTTGCTGAGTTTTTCAAATTCTTCAGGAGTGTAGCAGATGAAATCCACCGGATAATCCAGATCCCACTCAAGATACAAGTTAACGGGACGTTTCAGTGGACTTAATTCTCTGAACGCATAGCTTACAACTATGAGATCCACATCACTGTATTTACCGTAGTCTCCTCTAACAGAAGATCCGAAAATTACTGCCTTTTTTATCCTGAACTTTTTGCTGACTCTCCTGAGAAAAGCCTCCACTTCACTCAAATCAATTTTTTCACCCATTCTATCACCTTTTCCGCACTTTTTATCAGTTCATCCACCTCCTCCCTGCTGAAATCCCCAGCCACATCAGGATATCGTGCTGCTGTGTAAGCAGGAGTTATTTCCGCGCACAACCTCACTATTTCATCGGGAGCGTCTATCACTCTCGCCAAACGAGTTAAATCATGTATTTTTGGAAAATCTCCCGTTTTCTTAATGTGCAAAGCTTTAAGCGCTTTTTCAACAGCTTGCTGAGCCAAGAAAGCTGAAACGTGATATTCTTCAATCTCATAATTCTTTCTGGCACTTCTTAAGTCCCTCTCCGCAAACTTAAGCCACATCTTTACGGGATCTTCCATCAGGTTATCACCTTTCATTTTTGTCCACGAAGTACTTCAAACAGCCTTCACCATCCCAAACCCCATACTATTTCTCTCACCAAACCCCGCCTTATAACCAATCTCCAGCAATTCCTTGCTCCCCTCTGCAATGAAAACCATAAGCGATGCCCTGTGAAACGTATTCTTGAGCCGAATCCTTACGGGCTTCGAACTCACCACCCTGATTCTAACTTCATCCTCTTCCGGCTCCCTGCCGTAAAACGCCACGTACTTCTTAATTAGATTCTTCCTCAAATTCTCGTAAAACTTCGGGTTATCGGGATACAGATCAACAATCCTTCTCCTCCCGTTCCCCTCAACAGTCGTCACATTGATCGGAGATAGTGTTACGAACTTCTCCCGTCTACCAACCTCCTTCTCCTTCATCACCTTGATCTCAGACACAACGAACTCTGCATTCCCTATCTTTACTTCAGGTTTCTCAAGCAACCCCTCAACAAAAGTAACACCAATGTACTTCCGCAGTGTGGAAAAGAAGAAGTGAGCATTCGGACTGAGTAGTTTCATCCTGTCACCTTCCCTTCTGAACTTTCGCCCTTCAACCATCAACCTGCTGAACGTGAAGAACTTGAAAGCTGATGGAGTATGCAACTCCAGAGAAAGCACGGGATCAGCCCTTTCAATAGCCCTGTAAACCACAGAAGCGAGATGATATGAGTGGTTGAACTCAAGATACGCAGGATTTGAACGGGCCGTTAGACAAACCCGCAGTCGCATATACATACAGTTGTAGTAACTTTACTTAAAGTTTTTGAATGCAAGAGTGAATCAATTTTAAAAAGTCCTATGTTAATCTTAAAAGTTTAAAATTTAATCAAATTATCTCACTGCTGTGACTTTTATCAACTCCCAGTACTTCCTTTCTCATGCTCCTGACGTTCGGCAGGCGATATACTACAACCATGTCCTCGTTGCAATCAATTATGTCACCAAGTCCCATCTTCACCTCTTCCAAGTCTGCATCGCTTAGCTCTCCCTCGAAAACGGAATTCTGAATCCATACAAGGTACCTTCGCAGGAACTTCTTGACCTTGTTTACTCTATCAACGCCCACATCATAGACGATAATTACGTACACACCATCACCTGCAAGAACTACCACCACATAACGAAAGGAGAGTATTTTTCGACGCCAAGCAGGTGTTTTGCAAGTTTGTAGCATTCCAGTCTTATCAACCGCTGATAGGAGACGTTTCTGTTCAGCTTTCTGTGCTTTATTGTTGTGTTCAGCTTTTCGTTGTATGCTTTCAGGAATTTCTCCTTCCCGCTTTCACTGAGTAACACACCATCAAGCTCCTGTCTGAAGTTCTCCCGCCCCATGATTCCCTTATTTACGAGTCCAAAAATTGTTCTATCAACAATCATGGGCTTGAATATCTCTGCAACATCGAGAGCCAAGCTGAATCTTCTCTCAAAAGGTTCGTGAAGGTATGAAATCGCCGGATGCAGTTGAGTATGGTATAGCTCCGAAAGTGTCGTAGAGTAAAGCAGTGCATTTCCGAAGCTTATCATTGCGTTAATTTCATTTTTTGGAGGTCTCCTGCTTCTCTTCTCAAACTTGAAGTTTTTCAGTATCGAATCAAATGCCGAGTAGTATGCATTTCTTGCTGTTGCCTCAACACCCATAACTTCCTCTACGCTTTCTGCCGTCGGAAGGATCTGAAGTGCCTCTTCAACAGCCCTCTTCGCCTCTACCTCCTTATAGTATGCCAGAACCTTGGACATGTTCAGAATTGATCCCTCAACAAAGGCTTTTGCCAGAAAGAGTCTCTTTTCCCTGTCCAAATAATGTTCAACTTGCCTGACAACCATATCTCCCGAAATCAGACTTTCTCTTGGGTAAAAGCTACCAACGTAGAATCCGGAGCGGTTAAAGAAGTGTACGCATATTCCCTCCCTTGCAAGCGTTGAAATAGCTGGAGATGTTAGAGTTAGAGAGCCGAGGGCATAAATGGCATAAATCGAGTTGATTGGTATCGCTCTCTTCTCCTCACTGTTCTCGAAGTAAATCGTGTTTTCATGTCTTCTCAGCTTTCCATCGGAGAGAATATAATAATTCTTCTTTTTCATGACAGTCACCTATGAAAAACAAAATTCAAAGTATGCGCATCTCCTACAGATTCTTCTGTACACAGGTTT
>QNXS01000061.1 GCA_003978865.1 Archaeoglobus sp.
ATAGATGGCATACTCATGGTTGGATGTAAGTTCGGAGAGGACTATCAGTGCCACTTCATAAGGGGCAGTGAGCTTGCGAACAGGAGAATGGAGAACGTTCAGGAAACTTTGCAGAGACTGATGCTTGAACCTGAGAGAGTCAAGCTTGTGGAGCTTGCAATTTCGGATTACGATAAGATTCCTGAGATTATAAACGATTTCATAAAACAGGTGGAGCAGGTTGGTCCGAACCCGTACAAGGGCTTTTAATCTTTAAAATTTTTTATTTTAAAACAATAAACAAAAAAGAGGTGATGGTAGGTGGATGCAGATCCAAAGCTTGTTAGGGACATCTTTAACGCTGGAGGAAAGACATTAAAGAAGTGCATGCAGTGTGCAACTTGCAGTGTTGTGTGTCCTCTCAGTCCTGATGAGAACCCATTTCCAAGAAAAGAAATGATTTGGGCGCAGTGGGGACTGAGAAGTAAACTCCTGAAAGACAGGGATGTATGGCTCTGCTACCAATGCAACGACTGCTCAGCTTACTGTCCGAGAGGTGCTCAGCCCGGACAGATTATGGCAGCCCTGAGAGCCGTTACAATTGCAAACTACTCCTTCCCAAGTTGGTTTGCGAGGTTGTTCCTTAACGCAGCTTACTTGCCTTTGCTATATGTAATACCAATTGTTCTGATGGGTATCTACTTCGCAACTATTGCACCCCATGGCTTTGCGTTACCAGCTGGAAAGGTTGTATTCACAAATTGGATTCCCCATGAAGACGTGGAGGCAGTGGGTCTTGCACTCGGTGCTTGGGTCTTCTTTGCAGTAGGTGTTGGAATATTCAGATACTGGACAGCGCTTTCAAGTGAGAAGGGTAGAATATTCTACGTTCCAAGAGGCGTGGAAGGAGAAGGTAGAGGTCCTGTTGATGTAGTTGAAGGCCTGTTTTATGCAATACTTGATGTAATATTCCACAGAAGATTTAACGAGTGCGGTGAATCAAAGTACAGGTTTTACGCACATCTTGGTGTTTTCTACGGTTTTATACTGCTTGGCATTTCAACGCTTATAGCTGTTGTTTACATGTTACAGGGAAGACCGCTTGGCTTGCCGCTGACCGATCCGGCAAAGATAATAGGTAATACAGGTGCAGTCCTGCTATTCTTTGGCACAACTTGGCTCGTATACGAGAGGTTCGTTAAGAAGGACAAAGTTGGCTTTGGCGGTTACTTTGATTGGTTCTTCCTTGGAAATCTGTATGCAGTAGCTATAACTGGTATTCTTACTGAAGCTCTTAGAGTTGCCAATGTTGCTACAGCATACTACATGTATGCGATACACCTAATATTTGTCTTTGTATTGCTTATATACGCACCGTACTCAAAGTTCGCTCACTTAGCTTACAGAACAATAGCTCTGGCTCATGATAAGAGCTTTGGCCGATAAATTTTTAATTTAATTTTTATTTTTTCTTATTTAATGTTTTTTAGTTCTTAGCTTAGAGCAAGTTTTTTATACCCTGCGTGTTATTTCCTTAACGTTTACCTTAACGTTTAATTTGAGTCTAACCCGCCTTAGCTCAGTGGTAGAGCGCGGGCCTGTAGTTTGCCTTGCTTCCCGCAGGGGAGCAGATAGCCCGTGGTCCCCGGTTCAAATCCGGGAGGCGGGACTTTTCTTTTTGCACTTTTTCTTTTTGCTCTAATCACGTAATACTGACTCAGCAAAGATTTAGCAAAATATTTAGCAAAAGGTATCTGGATCATGTAATTTCTTTTAATCTGTCTATATACAGATTGTTTTCTCTTATTGATTTCCATCAAAGTCGCAATTGAAAATTTTGCTGGAGTGCAAAAATTACTATAGACTATATATAGATTTATACTACTGTCTGCAGTCTGAAAAATCCCATACCAAAGCTCGCTTTAGCTCCAGCTCCAATTAGCTCACCTATTGAAAGCAGCTTGAATGCATTCTCATCCGCCTCAACTTTATACGTTGCAGATCCGGTGCAACCGTAGAACTCTCTCATGCCACCTCTCTTTGACCTATGAGTTAGCCTGTGATTTTTCCACTTAGATTCCACAATTTCGTCCTGACATGTATAATCAGGAACAAATCCTTCACCATACTCGTTTACGTATAGAATTAACCTTCTGCGAACCATGTGAATGAGGTAGTTCAGGCTTATGGGAATTTTTGCTTCAATTGGCGTTAAAAAATTGATTTTAACAAAGTCAAATTCTTTTGTGGGTATTTTTGCAAGATCTATGGTTTTGATCGAGTTTGCATTTATACTCTCTCCATCATAAACTTCTTTCCCGGAGAAGTAATCAGTTATACTCTCGATTACATACTTTGTTTTGGAGTTGAGTCCAACCTTGCCTAAGAACCTGAGTCCGTAGATGATGTGGGGGAGATATCTTATGTAATCACCAAATACGTTTATCTCCAGTTCGAACTTTCCGCTTCCCGAAACACTCTTTCCGAAAAAGGGAGGTATGAAGGTTATGGGCCTTACAGGCTGGCTTTTACCCCTCTTCTGCCTATCTCTCACGTATAATGCGTAGTACAAACAGTCCTCTCTACTATGGCAACTCTTGCATTCCGGTTTGAGGTAACCACATACTGCCTTAAGCAAAACGCTACCAAATCCTCCACGAAACTTGTTGCCGAGCCAGTATGGCAGATTATACTGGGAGAAGTTCAGGGTTGCTTTGAGTTTTGTTAGTTTTAGGGTGAATGTCATGTTTACCTTTTAGCACCAACCAGCGATAAGCATTATGTATTCCATCTAAACCTATAGATTCAACTTAAGATAATTTTCAAAATAAACTTCATCTGCTTTATTCTATTCCAAATCTTTTCCAAATCTTTTAGGAGTTCACTTTCTTTGCAAGTTCCAATTTGAATTTGTCTTTACACTCTTTATATTTTTACTCCGTATATTCTCCGCAAGTTCACCTTCAAGCTTTACCGGTTCTTCGCATCCAAATTCTGCAAGTGCAGTTTGAGCGATTAACTCAACAATCCTTTACAG
>QNXS01000079.1 GCA_003978865.1 Archaeoglobus sp.
GGCTTAAAGGCACAACTTTAAAGAATTTAAAAAAGCTGGAAAAAGGAGAAAAGTTTGTTCTTTTGCCCTACTCATCCAAACTTCACGAATCCGAACTGCCAGAAAGTTGGGACGTTACTTCAGACAGTATTGCAGTGTGGGTAGCTCACAGACTTAAATTGGCCGGTTACAGTATATCGGCTATCAAAATTACTGACGTTGATGGTATCTTTAAGAATGGAAGACTTTTAAATAGAGTAAAAGCTCATGAGATATCTCGTGGGTTCGGGGATTTAAGCTGTATTGATAGCTACGCTCTGAAGTTAATTCAGAAGCTCGGAATTAAGTTGTTTGTTTGCAGGTGGGATAGAGTAAAAGATTATATAGTGGAAGGCAAGATGCTGGGCACGCTGATCGAATAGTTAATCGAATAGTAAAATTCGAATAGCGATAGCGGAGGTGTGGTGTATGGAAATAAAAAGGTGCATTACCTGTGGATCAAACCTCGTGGGTACGAACTATGTGGCTTTTCCATGTCCTTCATGTGGTGAAGTTATATACAGGTGTAAGAGGTGCAGGAAGCTGGCAAACCCGTATACTTGCGAAAACTGCGGATTTACGGGTCCATAAAGGGAGGTGATAATGATGGCAAACGTTGTGATGAAAGTAAAGGTTATGCCTACAGGAGTGGATGTCGACCTCGACAGGATCGGTGAAGAAGTTAAAAAATTAGCGTCCGATAAAGTGGAAATCAGAGATGTTGGAGTTCAGCCAATTGCTTTTGGTTTGAAAGCCCTGATTGTAGCAGCAGTGGTACCTGATGAAGGCACTGTTGGAGATGAGTTTGTTGAGGAGATAAGAAAAATTGATGGGGTTGAAAGCGCAGAAGTTGAATCAGTAGAACTTCTATAAATTTTTGATTTGCAAACTGTTTTTAAAGCGCCTCTCCAATAAATATTACATGAGAGTTCAGAGAGTAGTTACACCACCACTTGCAGCAAATTCCTACATAATCAAGGATGTTATGATTGATTGCGGGGGAGATGCCGAGTTTATACTGAAGTACATCTCCAAGAAAGATCTGACAAAAAAGATAAAATATTTATTTTTAACACATGCACATTTTGACCACGCAGAAGCATACTTTGCACTTCAGGGAATTGGAGCTAAGGTAGCTGTTCATTCAGCAGACGCCGAAATAGCAAAGAGTAACCCCGCTGCTTACGGGATGCTGCTTTTTACGAGGGTAAATCCAGATATCTATCTTACGGGTGGAGAAATCTTTAAGTTTAACTCAGTTAAGCTTGAGGTTATCCACACACCCGGACACAGTCCTGGCAGTGTTTGTTACTACGACAGGGATAGAAAATGGCTGTTTAGCGGGGACACTGTATTTGCTTTTGGTAGCTTTGGTAGAGTCGATTTACCGGGAGGGAATGCTGTGGAATTAATAAACTCCTTAAAAAAGCTTACAGAGCTTGATGTTGACAGACTGTATCCGGGACATGATGATGTTGTTGAAGATGGTGCAAAGAGAGAAATAATCAAAGCGTACGAGATTGCGAGGAGGTTGCTTTGAATTTTTACAGTTTCAATCTCAATGCTGGGATGAAATAAGTAAAAAGTAAAAAGCATTTTTAGTAAAAAGCATTTTAACCACTCCGGCAACCTTACAATCATGCCAACCATAACTGAAAAAATATTCAGTGAAAAATGTGGAAAAGATGTTTCCGCTGGAGAGATAGTTGTAGCTGAAATAGACCAGATTGCACTTCAGGATGGAACAGCACCCCTATCAATAAGGAAGATAATGGAGATGGGAGTTGAGGTAGTGGCGGCAGACAGAACGCACTTTTTTGTGGATCATGCTGCTCCATCTCCGAGAAAGGAACTGAGCAACGATCAGAAGTTAATAAAAGAGTTTGCAGAAGGAATTGGTGCTGATTTCAACAAACCGGGAGAAGGAATAATACACCAAGTTATGGTTGAAAAGTGGGTAAAGCCGGGAGATTTAGCTGTTGGAGCTGACAGTCACACGTGCACTTACGGAGCAATTGGAGCTTTTTCAACCGGAATGGGTTCAACTGATGTTGCCGTTGCAGTAGCTCTTGGGAAAAACTGGTTCAGGGTTCCGGAAACATTTAGAATTCAGATTGATGGAGAACTCGGAAGAGGTGTTTATTCAAAAGATGTCATCCTGAGAATAATTGGAGAATTAAAAGCTGATGGAGCAACTTACAAAGCTTTGGAATTTCATGGCGATTGTGTGAAGAAGTTTGATGTAGAGGATAGACTAACAATGGCAAATATGGCAGTTGAATGTGGCGCAAAAACCGGTATTTTTGAGACTGATGATAAGACAAGAGCGTTTTTAGCTGAAATGGGAAGGGAACAGGATTACCGAGAAATTAAAGCTGACGTTAATGCTGATTATGAAAAAGAGTTTTACTTCGACGCCTCAGACATAGAACCTCTTGTTGCAAAGCCGCACAATGTTGACAATGTCTGCGAAGTCTCGAAAGTTGAAGGTACAAACGTTGATCAGGTTTTTGTAGGAACTTGCACAAACGGTAGAGTTTCTGATATTGCTACCGTTGCAAAAATTCTTAAAGGTAAAAAGGTTGCAAAAAACGTTAGATTGATTGTTGCTCCGGCAAGCAGGAGAATTTACATTAAAGCAATGGAGATGGGGCTTTTAAAAACGATCGTTGAAGCTGGGGGATTGATTGCACCTCCCGGATGCGCATGCTGTGTGGGGATACACATGGGCGTTCTTGCAGATGGTGAAATCTGTGTATCAACTCAAAACAGGAACTTCAGGGGTAGAATGGGAAATCCAAATTCAGAAATCTATCTTGCCTCTCCAGCTACGGCAGCAGCGAGTGCGATAAAAGGTGAGCTTG
>QNXS01000043.1 GCA_003978865.1 Archaeoglobus sp.
CAATAGACATGTACGATTTGCTAAAAGCTGCACTCAGGCAGAGACCTGAATACATAATAGTTGGTGAAGTTAGAGGTAGAGAAGCACTGACTCTTTTTCAGGCAATGAGTACAGGGCATACAACATACTCAACACTTCATGCAGATTCGGTTGAAGGGGTGATACACAGGCTTGAGAACCCGCCGATAAACGTTCCGAGACCGATGATTGAAGCTCTGGATATTGTGAGTATTCAGGCACAGGTTTTCATAGGTAAAAAGAGAGCAAGGAGAAATGTGGAAATTGCTGAGATAGTTGGACTGGATCCACACACAAAGATGCTGAGAACGACAACAGTGTTCAAATGGGACAGTGTCAAGGATGAACAAGTAATGATCGGGAGTTCAAAGGCTCTTGACGAAATAAGATAAGGGGATGGAGTAGAAGAGAATTAGAGGAGGAACTTGAAAGAAGAAAGGCAGTTCTTGAATTTATGATCAGCCACAATATACGAGACTACAAAGAGGTTGCAAACATTATACATGCCTATCAGAGCAAACCGGAAAAAGTACTTGAAAAAATGGGTTTAATGGGAGGTGAGTACGTTGTTCAAGGAAGCTAACTATTTTACATACCTTGGATATAGACTATTTGGTGAAAGTATAAGAAAAAAAGCTGAGAATTACTACGATCTTGAAAAAAAGCTAAGACAGGCAATGATTTCGATGCCTCCTGAAATGTACATAGCAACGGCAAAGATGCTCTCAATTTTTTTTGCAATTGTTGGACTGATACTTGGCTTATTCTTAGCAATCGTATTGATATATTTTGTACATTTACCAAAAACATTGATTCCAATACTTATGCCGGAAAACATTTATAGCGTATGGATAAATATACGAAAGTTTGTATTAGCTGGTGTTTTAATTGTGGTGTTAACAGTAGCTTTCTACATTTTCGGACGGTTTTTGTTCTCAATTTACCCCTCCACAATAATAAGTGACAGAAAAAGCAAGATAGACAGAGTTCTGCCCCATGCAATAACATTTATGTACTCTTTAAGCAGAGGTGGAATGAATCTTATAGAGATCTTTCGCTCCCTATCCAACTACTACGAAGTTTACAGTGAAGTTGCAAGAGAGGCTGCAAGAATAGTTAGAGATATGGAAGTTCTCGGAAAAGACCTTAGAAGTGTTCTTGCTGAAGCTGTTGAACTCTCACCTTCAGAAAATTTTAGAGAGTTTTTACACGGACTAATAACAGTCATAGACAGTGGAGGCGACATAAGCAGGTATCTGGAAGAGAGAGCCGATTTCTATCTCGAAAGAGCTAGACAAGAACAAAAGAACTTCTTGGAGTTTCTCGGACTGATGGCAGAGAGCTACATAACAGCCTTTGTTGCTGGTCCACTGTTCCTTATAATCATACAGACAGTAATGGTTGTGATGGGTCAGGGAAACCTTACCGCACTTTACGCAGTGATATACCTTGTTATACCAGTAGGTTCCTTTTTCTTTGCAATGGTAATAAAGTTACTTACACCAACTGAGGAAGGTGAACCTCCAAAGCTCAGGGAGAAGTTTACCTACTTAAGAATTCCGCATTCAGGAACTAAAGATGAAAATGAGGAGAAGATGATAAACAAGCTTAGAAAAAAGGTGAAATCCTGGCAGTTCAGAAAAGCTCTGAAGCACCCTCTCAGACCAATAAAGCAAAAACCAGTATACGCATTTGTTTTCTCTGTACCTTTGGGATTAGCCTTTATTGCCTATGGAATGCGAATATATCCATTCTACAGAAGTATTGACTGGGTATTTAAGATAGACGACTACGTGTTTATAGGATTGATCATAATGCTACTGCCCTTTGTTGTTTTTTACGAACTAAAGATGAAAAGTGCAAGGAAAGTGCTTAGACTTACACCAATATTTTTGAACAAGCTCGCTTCTGCAAACGAGAGTGGCATGCCAATATATAGAGCAATAGCCATGATTGCAAAGACCGATACAACCCCACTAAAAAAAGAAATATCCAAGATAAAAGCAGACCTTGACTGGGGAATTAGCTTAAATGATGCCTTAGTAAGATTTGCAAATAGATTAAAAGTTTTTGAGCTTACGAGAACTGTAGCCCTCCTCAACGAAGCATTAAAATCTACCGGTAACGTTACAGAGGTACTCATGATTTCTGCTAAGGATGCAAGTAATGCTGAACTTTTGAGAAAAGAGAGGCAGTCAAATATGTTTATGTACGTAATAATAATATACATATCATTCTTTGTTTTCATAGGTATAGTGTATATAATTACGACTACATTTCTTACCACTCTTGCCCAGAGTGCTGCAAAGGTTGCATCAAGCGGTGCACATATAAATATGTTAAGAGGGATAAATGTCAAAACATACAAGAATATATTCATGCATGCGTCTATATTTCAGGGATTTTTTGGTGGACTTGTTGCCGGTGTGATGGGTGAAGGTAGCCTATCTTCTGGCGTGAAACATTCTTTGATAATGCTTATAATAGCGTATCTACTGTTTACAGTATTCATACATTAAATTTACACAATAAATTATATTTTGACAATTTATTTTTATAGTATTACATAGATATTGTATATGCTTGGAACTGAAACGGAGAACAGTATCAGGAGGATATTATTATTACCATTCTAATGAATTGAGAGTAAAATTTATATTCTGGAGCAAATATACAACCATATATGATTGGAGAAGTAGTGTTCTGTGAGAAAAAGAAGCTTCTAAAGGTAGCAAATATTGAGTGCTGGAATTGTGAATATAATATAGTAAATGGAGGAGCCTGCTATCCATGGTCAAAAACGGATATTAAAAGTGTATGGTAGATTAGA
>QNXS01000091.1 GCA_003978865.1 Archaeoglobus sp.
CATCCTACTTCTAAATAACCGAAGGTTTTATTTAGTCTTTACAGTTTCTACATCTGTTGAGGCGGGGGTTGCCGAGTCAGGAAAAGGCGCCAGATTCAGGGTCTGGTCCCGGAGGGGTCCGAGGGTTCAAATCCCTCCCCCCGCATTTGTTTAGGATTTAATGTATCGAGATAGTCACTTTCAGTACTAGAAAGGAAACTCTCTACAGCATCCCTCTTTCCAGAGGTTTCGTGCCTGTACTTCAACTTCTTCAAGTTCCATAAGTACCAGAATCCTTCTGTCAACAACTTTTGGTTTGTTTTCGCAGTAATAGACTTCTCAAAAACGTAAGCGTGAAATTGCTATTAACCTCCTCTAAATACTCGCAAAGGGTTTATTTTCTATTACAAGATCTTCTATTACAAGATCTATCATTTCTTCGTCACTTATGTCAGGATATCTTTCTTTGATCATAACGAGTGTAGCGGCAAGTTCAAGCCATCTCTCTGATTTACTCTTCACAAGCTTGAAAAAGTCTTTTGGTGGATCCACATTCTCTCTTGGCATACCTTCTTTAATGGAGTAGTTCTGGAGAATATGGACCCCTTATGTAAAGATTGTAATAGTAGCCAAGATCTTTCAGTAAAACAAAAGAAACTGGTGTCCCTCAGCTTAATGTACTCATGCAGTATGCGTGGGAGTCTTAGGTGCCTCCTACAAATCTGAAAATTTGTTATTGTCCTAATAAAAGCTGTAGAATACTGACGTATCTCGTTTTATTTATATATCTATATTCAGTGACTGTGACATTTCTGTACACGGTAACTCTACGAGTTTTTTGAACGTCTTTGTACTTTGTCACTGTAATATTGTAACCCCACATAACTACGATTTCCGGAACCTTATTGGTAAATATCGAATATCCATTATCGAGAACAAAGTAATAGTAGTCCGTATGGT
The DNA here is from genome assembly GCA_003978865.1 of Archaeoglobus sp. Lineage (GTDB taxonomy): Archaea > Halobacteriota > Archaeoglobi > Archaeoglobales > Archaeoglobaceae > WAPX01. The sequence goes on from QNXS01000091.1 coordinate 940, forward strand.
CGGGAACAAAGCTAAAGGTGTAAGATTTCACTCTTTTAGCATATACATAGGGCCGAACGGTCTCTCCATTTTTCCAAGCATTGAAGTCTTTTTGATCAAATACGTAGAAGTTTATGTCGTTTCCTGAAGTTTCATTAATACTACCATATACAATGTTATCCTTTTTTTGGGAGATATCTATGTAGCACTTGTAGTATACGTAGTAACCTGGTTTAACTGTGGGCTTGTCGTTAATAAGAATTTGAATCTCTCTTTTAGTGACTTTATACGGTACTTCCTCCAAATACGTTTCAGTTCTTTTTTAACTTTACAAATTGGCATCTACTTTGTTATTTCAAATATTACAATTAGCCTACATTAGTCAAAGGATATTTAAAAGTTTCTTAGTTTTTAACTTTTAGTGGCTAGAGATTATATATATCCAGAATCTGTAAAGCTTTTGAATATAATTTCAAAGAAAAATGTAAAAACTAATTTACATTCAGCAACCAGAACCAAATCAGAAAATATTTTTAATCTCTGACTTTAACATTGTAACAATGGTATTCAGGCTCAAGGACGGGCTTAAAGCAAAGAGAGAGTACAGAACAGTAGACATCGTTGAAAGGAAGGGCGTCATAACTGCGAAAAACATACACCTGAAAAAGTATCCGGTGGATAATCCTGTCACGATATTCAATGCATCCATAGATACTGAGGGGGATGAGCTGTTAGTTTATGGTAGAATAGTTCTTGGTTACTTCACATACGCAAGTGCGGTAGCGGAGTTTAGAATTCCGATTAATGATGTGCTGGCAAATGAGTTTGTACCGGGACACTACACAGCTGATATCTGCATTTATCCGGATAACAAGTATGATCTGTGGGGAGTAGAAGATCCCAGAGTTTACAATTTAGATGGTAGGAGGGTAATGACATACTGTGGAAGAACTGTCCACTATTTCGATCCGTCAGTAAGAATCGAGAGAACACTACCCGTAATGGCAGTTTATGAGAAAGATCGGTGGAAAAAACTCTGTGCATTTAGAGTTCCGGAGGAATTTAGAGGTTTTGTTATAAGTGATAAGGATTCTTTTGTTGTTAACTTGGATAAGTGTTATCTCTTTCACAGACTGCACATGAGGGATGAGAACTTTTACTTGGTTAAAAGTGTAATCGAATGCGATATTTTTGAAAAAGATAAGTTGCATGATATATGCGTGAATGACACAAAAACCGTTTTGGAGCCTGCAAAATATGAAGACAAGCTGGGCTGGAATACACCACCAGTTAAGGTGGATGGAGAATATTTGATTTTACTTCACGCAGTAGATGCTGAAACTAAATCGTACAGAATTTTTGCGATGCTGATGGATAAAAATAGCAACGTGACCGCAATAACTCCTTGCTATATAATGGAACCAAAGGAGTGTTACGAGATATTTGGGGATAGACCCTTTACAGTTTTTCCATGCGGGGCGCTGATTGTAGATGACTGCTTACTTATCTCGTATGGAGCTTCTGACTCGGCAATAGGTTTTGGTACCGTGGATATTACCGAGCTAATGAGTCTGCTTGATAAGGGCAGACTTGAAAGTTGATATGTAAAATATTTTAATTGCTTTAATTATTTAATATTTTATATTTAATATTAATATTTCAAACTATAAATTAAATTGATGTGTTAAATTTATTCTAATATTGCCGAAAACAAAAAAGCCAATAAACAGCTTTTAGTGAAGGTATGCATGGTTCTTGCAGTCGCTGTAGATATAGACGGTACAATCACTCATAAAGATAGAAGCTTAAGTTGTAGAGCTGTTAGGGCATTGAGAAAGTTAAAAGTTCCGGTAATATTAGCGACAGGAAACATATCCTGTTTTGCGAGAACTACAGCTAAACTTATTGGTGTTTCAGACATGGTTATATGCGAAAATGGGGGAGTTGTTAGGTTCAGTTACGATGGTGATGATATAGTTTTGGGAGACAAGAAGAAGTGTTTGAAAGCGGCAGAAAAGC